>JAOUJL010000145.1 GCA_029883255.1 Candidatus Bathyarchaeota archaeon
ATCGCCACAACCACGGTGTCCACGTCAATAACAAACTCAGAACCTTTTATTGGAATAGGTCTTCTGCGTCCCGACTCATCTGGTTCTCCAAGTTCCATCGCAATACACTCCATTCCTTTTACCCAGCCACGTTCATCCCCAAAATATCTAACTGGATTAGAAAGAAACTTGAATTTTATCCCCTCTTCCTCAGCGTTTTCTACTTCTTCCAACCTAGTCGGCATTTCCTCTCTCGACCTTCGGTAAACTACCCAGACTTCATCTGCTCCTAGTCTAAGGGCTGACCTCGCAGAATCCATAGCCGAGTTCCCGCCACCTATCACCGCAACCTTCTTACCCACCCACACCGGCGTATCATATTCAGGAAACTTGTACGCCTTCATCAGATTAACACGTATTAGAAATTCGTTGGCTGAGTAGATCCCACATAGGTTTTCGCCAGGTATTCTCATGAAACGTGGAAGCCCCGCACCGGTGCCTACGAAAATTGCGTCAAAAGATTCAAACAGTTCCTTCATGGTGTATAGTTTTCCAATCACTGCATTCGTTTTGATAGTGACACCTAACTTCTCTATGTATTCAGCTTCAGCCTCGACAATTGCTTTAGGTAATCGAAACTCAGGAATCCCATAAATGAGTACGCCACCAGGCTTGTTCAGAGCCTCAAAAACGACGGCCTCGTGTCCAAGCTTAGCTAGGTCGGCTGCAACAGTTAAGCCCGCTGGACCCGCACCTACAATTGCCACCCTTTTCCCTGTAGAAGCAGGTTTATGTGAAATCTCATAGCCTCGCTCTCTTTCCCAATCAGCCACAAACCTTTCTAATCTTCCAACGGAAATCGGATCACCAATTTTCCCCATCGTGCAATCTGCTTGGCATTGCTCCTCTTGCGGGCAGACCCTGCCACAAATGGCTGGAAGACTGTTCTTCTCCTTAACCTTCTTTATTGCCTCATCAAACCTGTGTTCTTTAATCAATCTTATGAATTCTGGAATGTCCACCTCCACTGGGCACGCCTTCACACATAGAGCCTTTTTACATTGTAGACATCTTTCAGCTTCAGCCACGGCTTCTTCCTCTGCGTAGCCGAATGCCACCTCGTTGAAGTTGTGGATACGTTCTTCAAGGCCTTGCTTGGACATGGAAACGACTTCTTTCCGAACCTTGGGTTTGGGCTTACTCATAGGCTGCTTCCGCCCTCCTCGTAAAATACGAACGCAAGCTTCTCTTGAGGGGAATACATTTTCAGCCGAGTCATCAACTCCTCAAAGTCAACTTGATGCCCGTCAAAGTCCGGACCGTCAACGCAGGCGAACATTGTTCTTCCGCCAACAGTTACTCTGCACGCCCCGCACATCCCCATCCCATCCACCATTATTGGAATTAGATTCACAATTGTGGCTACGCTATAAGGACGAGTCAATTCTGAAACTTTTTTCATCATCAAAATTGGTCCCATAGTTATCACGCGGTCAATCTTCCTTTCTTTAAGCAATTCCTCAAGGAAGTCCAGTCCCTTGCAGCCCCTTGTTCCATCATCTGTAGCCACGTACAATTCATCACATACTTCTCGCATTTCATTTTCAAAAATCAGTTGACTTTCAGTTCTAGCACCAATTCCACCAATGACTTTGTTGCCTGCTTCGCGAAGGGCTTTAGCCTGAAAGTATAAGGGAGCCACCATCACTCCGCCGCCAATGCATAGCACAGTTCCAAATTTTTCGATTTCAGCAGGTTTTCCCAAAGGACCCAACAAGTCGAGGATGCAATCTCCTTCTTCTAGCTGTCCAAGTTGTCTCGTTGATTTGCCAACTTCGTGACAGACCACTGTTATTGTCCCTTTTTCAGGGTCCGCACCAGTCATGGTAAGGGGGATCCTTTCTCCCTTTTCATCTACTCGTAGGATTATGAATTGTCCTGGCTTGGTTTTCGTGGCTATTTCTTTGGCTGAAAATTTGAATAGGTTAATGTGAGGAACCAGTTCCCGTTTTGTCACTATTTTATACAAGCTAGTCGCCTCCTCCTTCAACCCTTAGAGGATTCGGTCCGAGCTTCCTTATTTTTTTCACAAAATTAGTCATCATAGTCGCGAATTTCTGCCCTTCAGAGGATGAAGCATAGTCTATTTCAAGCCTTTCTGGATTTATACCAAGTGCTGGTAGGGATTTTTTCATTACTTCCACTCTGCTTTTGGCCTTTACGTTACCATCTATGTAATGGCAGTCGCCGATGAGGCATCCTGTTATGATAACTCCATCAGCACCGTTTTGAAAAGCCCTTAAAACATGAAGGACATCCACTCTGCCGCTGCATGGAACACGCAAGATTCGGACATTTGGCGGATATTGAATCCTTGATATTCCTGCAAGGTCAGCAGCACCATAAGAACACCATTGACATGCAAAGCACAGTATGATCGGCTCGAAACTGTCACCTAAGCTTGCAAGCTTCTTCGGCTTGAGAAGCGCTTCAATGGCCGCCACAATCTGCCTATCTGTGAAGTGGATGAGTTGCATGGCTCCCATAGGGCATTCCGCAGCGCATACACCGCAGCCTTTGCAATTAGCCTCAATAATATTGGGCAGTCCAAAGGATGAGGCCTCAATGGCGTTGAAAATGCATGAAACTACACATGCGTCGCAAGTGACGCAGATGTCCTGATCAACTGATGCCTTAACGGCTTCAGCCTTTATTTTTCTAACAGCCATCGGAATCGCTGCCCTAGAGGCTGCAGCACAGGCTTGAGCGATGCTTTCATTAACATCTTTCGGACCGTGGGCTGCGCCACAAACATATATGCCATCTGATGCAAAGTCAACAGGCCTAAGCTTTGGGTGAGCCTCAAAAAAGAAGCCATCAACGCCCAAAGGTACTTTAAGTATAGAAGAAAGTTTTTTCCCATCTTCATGTTGAACTAGAGGTACTGATAAAACAACCAAGTCACTGTCAATTTCAATTACGGCGTCTAAGTACGCGTCATGGACTGTAACAGCCAATTTTCCATCAGGTTTTGAAGCGATTTTTGGAGGTCGGTCCATGTCATACCGAATGAAATTGATGAACTTCGCCCTTGCCTCACGGTAAAAATCTTCGTATTCTCCGTAAGTTTGCAGGTCGCGAAAAAGTATGTTGATTTCCACATCGGGATATAATTTTTTGAGGAGTAGAGCGTTGTTGAGGGCTACCATGCAGCATATTCTTGAGCAGTAGGTTCTGCCGGTTTTTTCTCGGGCCCCGACACATTGGATGATAACAACCTTTTTAGGGTTTCTGAGTTTGCCCCTTTTGAGAAGTTGCTCAAGTTCAAGCTGCGTTATAACGTTTTCATTTTCCTTATATCCGTACATTTCCACGGGCTTGAAATCTTCTGCTCCAGTGGCTACGATTATTGTTCCTACGTTGATTTGTGTATGCTCGTTTGAACCGCTCTTTTGAAGCGTTACGTCAAAATTTCCAATGAAACCCTTCACTTCTTCAACAAGAGTTGACATGTGCAATTGTACATTGCTGTTGGCCTTGACGGCTGCAACAGCTTCACGTAGTATTTCTGAGGCATCACGTTCGGTAGGCTGTAGCTTATGCAAATATCTCAGCATTCCACCAAGTTCCGCTTCTTTCTCAACCAAATGGACATTGAATCCTTGTCTTGCAAGGGACATAGCCGCTGTCATCCCAGCTATGCCCCCGCCTATAACCAGTGCTGAGGGATTTATCTCGAGTTCTGGCTCTATCTGCGACTCAAGGAAGATTGCTTTTGCAACCGCCATTCTAACGAGGTCTTTAGCCTTTTCTGTTGCTTCTTTCGGTTGTTGCATGTGAACCCATGAGCAGTGCTCCCTTATGTTAACCATTTCAAAAAGGTATTTGTTTAATCCAGCTTCTTCGCACGCATTTCTGAAAACTGGTTCATGGGTTGCGGGTGTGCAAGATGCGACTATGACTCGGTTGAGCTTATGCTTCTTTATGCATTCCCTAATGAGGTTTAATCCAGCAGATGAGCACATATAGAGGTTTTCTTTGGCGCAAACAACATTGGGTAGAGTCTTAGCATACTCTACAACCACTGGCACGTCGACTACTCCGCCAATGTTAAAGCCACAGTCACAGATGAAAACACCAATTCTTATTTCTTCTTTACCCCCTTTCATCCTACTACCCCCCCACAACTGTGGATACAGTCACTTCCGCGGCCCTAGCTGCTGCCGCACTGGCTTGTGTAACCGACTCAGAAATGTCCTTAGGCGATTGACAATATCCACAAACGAAGACCCCTTCTACGTTTGT
>JAOUJL010000146.1 GCA_029883255.1 Candidatus Bathyarchaeota archaeon
TTTTTTGCACACCCAAACGGGTAGAGGGGCACCCCAGACTCTTTCTCGAGAAACACACCATGGCTTCCCTTCCTTTAGGAACGAGAGAAACCTGTTTTTTGGGCTTTCATAGAAATAATTCACTTTCTCAGCCGCTTCAACAACTTTGTCATTCACCTTATTTGTCCATAGAAAGTATTCTCTGCGAGCGAGCCATATGAGCTTGTGATGGGAACGCCAGCATGTTGGATATTCGTGTCGAACAGTCTTTGTGGACACCAACAGCCCTTTTTGACCGAGTATATCAATTACTTTCGAGTCTGCGTCTCGAGCGAATATCCCAGCGAATTCACCAGCCTCCTCAGTAAATCTACACTCGTCATCAAAAGGAACATACACAGATAATTGACGCTTTTGAGCAGCTTGGAAATCTTCTTCACCGTTTCCCGGCGACAGATGTACCACACCAGTAGCCGTGCTTACATCTACAAACTCTTCACATACAACGGTGTGAACTAAGGGTTGTTGGTCTAATTCCCGTTGACGAGGAACCGTATCCTTAAATGGATACTCATACTTTGTGCCTTCGAGTTCCTTCGCTGGCACAACGTTGACAATTCGGTAGTCGCTTATGTCAAGTTCTTGCATGACAGATTCAACTCGGTCCTTAGCAAGAATCCACGTTTCTTCGCCGACTTTCACCTTGGCATATTCAGCCTCCGGATGAACTGCCAGCATCATGTCTGTGACTATTGTGAATGGCATTGTGGTCCAGACAAGGAAATACTCGTTTTCAGCCTTGCTTACTTTCATCTTGAAGTGAAGAGAAGGGTCTTCGACGTCTTTGTAGGCTCCTTCGTAACCAACTTCGGCGTTGCTGAGGGATGTTTGACAATGAGGACAGTAGGCAACTACGTAATGACCCTCGCCAAGAAGGTCTTGATCCCAAGCTCGCTTAAGGTACGTCCATTCTCTTTCGATATAATCGTCGAGATAGGTCCAGTAGGCTTTTTCGTTGCTCATGAAAACTCCGAGTTTTTGATCAGCAGCAACCCATTCTCGATGGTATTTTTTCACAGTTTTCTTGCACTCTTCGATGAAGCGTTCTTCACCAACTTTTTCCAACAATTCTTTTTTGTTTCTAACACCGAGTGCTCTTTCAACTTCTAACTCAACCGGCAAGCCCTGACAGTCCCAGCCCCCCCAGAAAGGAACATAAAATCCCTGCATGGTTTTAAAACGATATCGAAGGTCCTTCATCACCCGTCCGCGAGCATGCCCAACATGTGGAAAACCGTTAAGAGTTGGAGGCCCTTCGACGAAGCCTAAAACGCCCTTGTTCTTCTTTTCTCTAGATAACATGAGCTTTTGAGAAACTCTGTTCTTTTCCCAAAATTCACGGAGTTTTTGTTCAAGTTCTAATGGGTGATAGTCCAGTGTAAACCAGAGTCTAGAATCAGCTTTGAATTTGACGGCCACCTCTCATCTTCACAGCACCGCCTAAGGTGGAATGTTATTAGACAAATATAAGAGTTATTGCTTAATCAGGGGATTTACCGTTTAATGGCGGTGGCAGACTAGCGTTTTCTGAATATCTTAGCTTGCATCAGGAAGAATTTCAGGGTTTTGAGCTGGAATAAACAAAAGTGAATTGCTGGCTAATCTACTGTCGCTCACAGATAAATTGAAAGATTCTTATAGCCCGCTAACCCTGGAACTCCATAGGAGAAGCAACGAATTTTGAAATCTCGCATGTTTTCCAATGTATCATGTAAAGGTTGTAGCTTCAAAGGTTCCACTTACTGTTGGCGGCAATGTCCATACAACATTTGGAAGAAAGAAATCTGGTGAGAACCTGCATTTCCTAGCTTGCATGCATGCATGGTTGGTCTTAAGCACAAAAAAGGGGGAAATGCGGGGGATATCACCCTAAAACGGTGAATAAACCTTTTCAACTTTCTCCACAAGCTTAGCTTCTTTTACGAACAAGCACCCGCTATGATCTTCCCAAACCTTCTCGACCCGAAGCAATTGTATTTTTTTCCTAAAAAACGGTGCATCAAGGACCAGAGTTTCGTATTCACCCCCCTCACCAACTAGAGATATTCGATACTGCTTGTTCAACTCATTAAGATCATCTAGCGTTGTTGAGTCTATTTTTCTTCCAAGCCAGCTCTGATCGAAACCATATGCGTATGCGCCCACAATAATGACGTCAAAAGTGAGACGGATGATTTCTTTCAGCAGTTGTTTTGGGTCCTCGTGCCAGAGAGGAGTAATAGATTTTAGGTTCAGTTCCCGGCAGATTTTGTCGATTCGCTTCTTCTGGTATTGCGACGAGATTGCCCCGGACACAACGCCTTCTATGTCAAGAGTTGCAAGTAGATTCTTGAGGTCTTTTAGCTCCATTTCTTTGATTCCAGCGGTTTCAGCCTTCACCAATGGAATTCTCGTAGCTTCAGCAAAGAGGTCGACCAAATGAATGTTGAGAGAATGAAACATCCAACTGTCTTCACTCTGAGGAAGCATAGTGACAAGATGTTTTACTTGACACCCCTCTTTCAGAACGCGATAGAGTGCTAGCGCGGAGTCTTTCCCGCCTGTGACTAGTACTGCAACATGCATGATCACGACGCAACTCGCATTTTGACCGCTTCTTGGACTAAATATCGCGTTTTCTTTTTCCACTCACTAAAGTCTTGAGGTGAAGTCGGATAATTCTGATAGTGTTCACGCATTCTCTTTATCAAGCTTGTTGTTTCACGTAGCTTTTTTAGGAAATTGAGCTTTCTTACTCCTCTAAGGACCCGAATGGTTTTTTCGGTCAAGTTGAGATGAATGTCTTCACCCATGCTTGCTTTGAGAAGGTCCTTTTCAGTGATCAATCGATACTTCATTCCATAATCTAGGTCGTCGTTACTCAATCCTTGAAGAAACAGACGGAAAACATCAAGACCTGCTTGCTTAGCTCCATAAGATTGCATATAGCTGGCATTGTATGGCCATAACCCACTTCGACTTACATCGTCATTGCCCATAGCCTCGACGATTGTTTTCCCAGCTGTTGCGCCTCCCATCATGGAAGGCCCTATTCCACCACCGTGAATAGGGTTTACTTGACAGGCAGCGTCTCCAATGATGGCAATGCCATTTCCAGTCATACAATCTAGGGGTCTACGAGTTGGAACCTGTCCTCCACCGCCTGTCACAGCAGACGAGTCCTTGAACAGTTGTTTGGACAGAATACAGTCATAAAGCTGTTTTTTGGGGTTTGGGGAACCACCAGACGCAACTACTCCTAAGCCTACGTTAACTTTTGTCTCGGTTTCCGGAAAAACCCAAGAATATCCTCCTGGGGCAAATTGGAGATTAAGATAAATCTCGCAAAAATTTGGATCAGGGATTTGTTGTTTTACTTTACGAATCTCTCTATAACAGACAATCACGTCTTCTTTGTGGATGGTTGTGTCAATTCCGATTTCAGGAGGAAGTTTCGTACGTAAGGCACCTGAAAGACCGCTTGCCTCTACAACAACTTGACTAGATAACGTGACCTCTTCTCCTGTTTTCAGACTCTTTGTTGAAACTCCAGTGACAAAATGATCTTTTATTATGGGTTTTAATGCTTGAGTTGATTCTATGAAAGTTGCTCCGGCGTCGGTTGCGATTTTTAACAATCTCTGTCCAAAGAGGTAACGGTTGACCATGAACCCGTAGAGGCTTTCTCCTTCAACTTTGAAAACAGTTTCCACATCAGGTGAATAAACCTTAACTCCAACCATCTCTCGCTCCAGCTCTTCCCCTACAGGGTAGCTTAATCCAAGGTTGTCAAAGTGATGTCTTCCTATGGCGTCTCCACAGACTTTGTCTCCCACGTTTTCTCTTGTTTTCCGGTCAATTAGACCCACTTCAAAGCCAGCATCCGCCACGGTTTTTGCGGCCATGCATCCTCCAGTTCCAGCACCAACCACAATTGCATCAAACTTCTTCTTCAAGGACAAGCCTCTCACCGTTCTGTTTCATAGTTATTTCACTCATAACGTTTACTGTTTCCACGCGCTCTACAAGAACTCATTCAGAGACATGCTTTCTATCCTCATATCACCACGATTACTGAGATGTCATTAACATTCGTGCCTGTTGGTCCTGTAATGATGAGATCACTTAACTTTGAGAAAAAAGCATACGAATTGTTGTCTGCAAGTAACTCCTCCGCGTTTAACTCTAACTCTCGAGAACGGAGTATTGTTTTCCCATCTGCTAAGGCCCCAGCGGCATCGGTTGATCCATCTATCC
>JAOUJL010000147.1 GCA_029883255.1 Candidatus Bathyarchaeota archaeon
ATGGAGTACGGAGGAGGTTATGCTAAATGGAAAAGAAGGTTTTGATGATAATCGCCCAGAAAGATTTTAGAGACGAAGAATTTCGAGAACCCATGGCAATTCTAGAAAAAAAGGGCATCAAAGTCACTGTAGCCAGTACTGCGACTGGAACTGCAACGGGAATGTTCGGTATGCAGGTGATTCCAGATACCACCGTAGATGAGGTTAGCTCATCGGAATTTGACGCTGTGGTGGTGGTTGGAGGATCTGGCTCTCAAACATATCTCTGGGATAACTTACAGGTCCACAAGATAGTTCAAAGTTTACATAAACAGGGAGGTCTGGTCGCGGCCATTTGCATATCTCCCGTCGCTTTAGCTAAAGCTGGAATTCTAAGGGGAAAGAAGGCAACGGTGTTCCGAACCGCGACTACTCTGAACGAATTGAAAAAGGTTGGAGCATTAATCTCAGACGCTCCAGTTGTGGTTGATGGTAAAATAATAACGGGAAAAGGTCCAGAAGCAGCTAGAGAGTTTGGTCAGAAAATTGCAGAAAGCTTATTGAGATGACCTCAAAAGGAATAAATTTCGTCATGTTCTCGTCTAAATTGCTGAGTATCTGAATCAGCAGGAGTTAACCCTCAAGAGAGGTACAAGGCTAAATTGATGTTTCAGTTAACAAGATTCTTATTAGGAAAGTAAGTTATACAAGTACTTTTGAGGGGACATGAAATGTTGCTAGGAAAAGAAAAGGAAGCCATGAAGACTGAACTTTGCCGAGTTCTGAACAAGATTGGCGCTTTAAAGTTTGGAACCTTCAAGCTTACGAGCGGAAGAATCAGCCCCTACTACGTTGACCTCAGAATCGTTCCAAGTTTTCCAGATGCGTTTCAAAGAGTTTGTAACCTATATGTCGATTTAATAGAAGGGGATGTTGGAATTGACAACTTTGACAGAATTGCAGGAATCCCAACTGCGGGTATTCCGTTCGCATCTCTTCTTGCTTATCATCTTAAGAAACCTTTCCTCTACATTCGGCCGCAAATGCGACTGCATGGACGAAAGCGTCGAGTAGAAGGCATCATGATGCCCGGTGACCGCGTCTTGTTGATAGACGATCTCATAACTACTGCCCTCTCTATGAGAAAGGCTGTAGAAGCGGTTAGAGCGGAAGGAGGCTTGGTGACAGATGCGGCCGTCTTAATAGATCGTGAAGAAGGCGGAAAAGAAAGGTTGGCAAGAGACAACGTTAGGTTGCACTATTTGCTGAAAGCAAGTGAGGCTGCTGATAAACTCTACGAGATAGGCGTCATCACAGAAGATCAATTGAAAACAATCTTGAAACAAGTGAAAAAGAAATAACGCTTGGTCACAAACCTTTAGATTTTATTACTCTTCTCTTCGCCGCTCAAGTTGTACAATTGTTTTGCCGCACTTTTCACACGGCACAGGAAAATGACCCTGAAAAACTTTTCACCTGGGATAAGATTTACATAGCCAGATTTACGGCGTTTTACCTTACAAAGTGAAAAATCACATTTTTGAATAATCGTATGAAAAAATATAGAAAAAGGAGAATTTGATTACGTCTATTCGTAGTATATCAGATCTTGATCTTCAAGTCTCTGATGAAGTTTGTTAACTGCTTCATAAACGTCTTCTTCATGCTTGGCTCCTGTGCATACCAGTTTTCCGCTTGCGAACAGAAGAATCACGACTTTAGGTTCAGCCATCCGGTAAATGAGACCGGGGAATTGTTCAGGCTCGTACATGGTTTTTCCCAGTGAATAAGTTGCTTTTTCAAGATCGATGTTTCCTCCCAGGCCTGCTGAGGCGACGATGTTCTGGATCTTCAGTTTCGGCTTGCCGATGATTATTATTCCGCTACTCTTCAGTTCTTTGACGACTTTCATTACTGCCCTCCTCGCCTCTTTTTCCGACTTGGCTCCTGTGCACACCATCTTTCCCGAATTGAAAATTAGAGTAGCTGTTTTCGGCTTTTTCAAACGAAAAACGAGTCCTGGGAACTGTTCTGGACGGTATTCGACCCCAGGATGACCTTTCACCACAGCGTTCAGGTCAACTCTTTGATCCAATGTTGCGGAAGCAACCACGTTTTCGATGTTGATTGAAGCTCTAACCTTTGGCACTTGAGCACCCCTTTATAAGGATATGAGATTTCAGTAGGAGTTATTTATAAAGGCTTGGTTTTTTCAATGTAACCTAGTACTTCTGCAGCTATCTCCGTCTTCGATAGAGGTGGACACCGTTGATTTCATCGAATTTTTCAAAGCCCGCTTCAGCTAGCATGCATGCTGTGCACGTTTTTGAATATTGATTGTCTATTCATAAACGTTTAATCCAACAATATGAGAATACCACGAGCGTTAGAAACTACGCCTCCAATTGATACTTAATATGGTGGGTTGAAAGGCCAGTGAAGTGTCCCAATCCAGACTGTGGAAAGAAAATTGACCAACTGGTCATGCGAGTCGACCTTTCAAGAATTCCCCGACGAACCTACTATGCCTGCCCATACTGCAAAAACCGAATCGACCTTACCTTAGAAGAAGAAAGCCTAAAATTCCCAAGCCACTCACGAGACATCAAAAGAGAAAAACCATCAAGTTGCCCGCACTACTTTGGATATCTGAAGCTATTCTCTAGTGGCAGTCAGATTCCAGAAGAATGCCTAACATGCAAAAGATTAACAGAATGCACAGATAAAGCGCACGAGCAGATGTTTGTAAGATAATACTATGCATGCACATCTCTTGAGGTCGAGGTATGGGAGAAGGAATAGGTGACCAAGCGAAGAGAAAGTAATGAGATAGACTACAAGTATCTTGTAGCCGTGGTAGGAGCAGCAGTTGTTCTTCTCGGCATCTCTGTTCTATTTAACCCTACTTCAGTCTTTGACATTATTGCCGGAATAGTGGCTATCCTTATTGGTCTCTATCTTATGGCACTACCTATAGCTCCAGATACCACTAAGGATTTCGGAAAAGCTGTAGTTACGCTTCTTTCTGACTTCCTCAGATTGGTGGCAAGTGCTTTTGCCAACGCAGTAAATGGACTAAGCCGTTTTCTCAAGGAACGAAAGAAGAGAAAGCAAGACGAAGAAACCAATGAGAACGAATCTTAGAACGCATGCATATTTTGGCATGAATACAGTTATATAACATGTATATCTGTTATGCTACTGGACATAATCTTTATACGTCTCTTTGAAGCCAATTAGCTGAGGTGTGCATGCATGTTCACAACAAATTTGCATATACACAAAATGTTTCATTCAAGGATTTCGAAAATACCATGCCAAAAGTGCAAGGCAAGTACAAACGGTGTGAGCTTTCACTGTGCAAAATGCAGCAAATGGTACTGTTTTAACTGTGGGATTGACTTGGGTAAATGCCCAGAGTGTGGAAGCAAACTAGAATAGAAGGCGTACGCGACTACGGGAAAACCTAGTGATCTGCTCGGGAACCCGAAGGCAGACATAAACAACGATGAAATCATAAACATTTTCGACTTGGCCTGATAGCATGACCCAACTACAAATAAATCTACAGGCATGCATGCAGTAGGAACCAATCGTAGGTCTGGATTGAACAACACGCCGGCAAAAAGGAGTTAGGGATCTTCTCCCCAGTGTCTACAAATTACGATAAGGTCTCTCATATCCACGCGCCCGTCTTGGTTGAGGTCTGCTTCTGGGTTGTATTCGGGGTCGCCGATGACGAGCCCGTAGGCTTTGGCAGCTGTGGCCAAGTCGTAAATGTTTACAATTCCATCGCCGTTTATGTCTACCGACTTGTATGTATGCATGAACCTGATATCTTTGAGTGGGGTATCCCAGACTTTGAAGGTAAAAGTGTATTCTCCTGGTTGTAGTTTTCCTAAACTATACTTGTGAACCACCTCCTCAAAACAAGGGATTATAGGGTCAGGATACCACATTTCAGCATTAGCCCATGATTCGTTGTTCCAAACTTCTGCTGTTCCCCATGAAACTATCACTCCGAGAAATGGAACAGTCATATTAACATTCATGAACCATGTTTCGTTTTCATACCAAAGAAAAATATAGCATGGATCAGGAAAATATGGAACAGGGGTTGGCTCCTCAGCGGTAGCTCTTAATGAAAACGAAAAAAGAACGATTGACAACATGCATGCTACTAGTAACATTGATACAATTTCAGAAATGATTTTGCTTCTCATTTTCACTTTCCACTCCTTCTCTTGGCATTTAAATGATA
>JAOUJL010000149.1 GCA_029883255.1 Candidatus Bathyarchaeota archaeon
GTTTCTGCCACAGGGATGTACCCGGTGATCATTGTCACGGGACCCTTCTGTTCAGACGCCACGATTCTTCCACGCTTACGAATGATCATGCTACTCACGTCTCCAACCCACTGAGCAGAAACAGAGACACCGATCTTGTAAATGGGTTCTAGAAGAACCGGTTGTGCTGTGAGAAATGAGCCAAGGAGGGCTTTTCGTGTGGCTGGCATGACTTGCGCTGGCCCACGATGCACCGGATCTTCATGCAACCGAACGTCTGTAAGCTTAATTTTCAAACCTCGAATTGGTTCTTCGCAGAGTGGCCCATTTTGACAAGCCCATCTGAACCCAGCAATAATCATGTCTCTAGCTTCTCGAAGAAATTGTATCCCCTTTGTTAAGTCGAGCAGAACGTTTTTGTGTTCCTCAAGAGCCCAAACATTTCTTGTTTCTTCAGTTGGCCAGTTGGCCTGCGACTTTAACACGGCCCCAATCTTTTTCCGCCCCATTTCCTCGCTAATCTCTCCATTGTCAATCAATTCCATCACTTTCTCATCGAGCGGTTCCACCTGTAACCAGAATCGATTGTGTTTATTGGGGCTTTTTCCCATTGCCTCTATGCCCTGTCCAACAGTGCTTTCTCGATAGACAACAATCGGACGAGATGTCAGGATTTCCAACCCGCCCCCATATTGCTTAAGGAACTTGACAGCAATCTCCAGGTGAAGTTCACCCATTCCGCTGAGCAGATACTCGCCTGTTTCCTTGTTTATTGTACTCACAAGGTTAGGGTCGTCTATAGCTAGTCGGTGCATGAGATCTACAAGTCGTGGCAATTCCTTTGGGTGTTTGGGTTCTATTGCGATAGTTATGACTGGTTCGGAGACGTATTTTATGCGTTCAAATGGAACCATCGAGCCTTTATGTTTAAGGTCAATAAGGCTTTCACCAGCTCTTGCGAGGTCTAATCCAAGTAACGCCGCTATGTTTCCAGCATCAATGCGGTCTACCACTTCTCTAAAAGCGCCCATATACATGGAGACTTGTTGAACTCGATAGTTTTTTTTGGCTCCTACCAAGTAAATTTGATCGCCTTCATGAATGGTTCCTGAAAACATTCGACCAGTAGCTACGAGTCCTGCGTGAGGATCCATTTGTGCGGAGGTGAAACACATAATGATGGGCCCATTGTCGTCGCAGTTAAGCATGGCCTGTCCTATCTCAGAATCCAAGTCTCCTTTCCAAATTTGGGGCACTCTGTACTTCTGGGCATCCACAGGATTCGGAAGGTTTCTGACGACCATGTCTAGTATGGCGCTGTGAAGCGGTATTGTCTTTGGAAGTTCTTGCCAACGATCTTGGTGATAGGCTTCTACGACGTCGCTGAATTTTATTCCTTTTTTCTGAGCAATGTCGACGGTGAAGCCCCACTTGTGAAGGGCGGAGCCGAAGCAAACGGTTCCTTTCGCTGGGTCTACTCTCCACTTGTCCTTATACTCTTGCTCGCCGTAAAGGTCGATTAGGTTGTTGAAGTCGCGGATTATCCGCGCAAGCTTGCTTTGAACCTCGTCTGAGCTCAGCTTTAATTCTCTTATCAAACGGTCAACCTTGTTGATGAATAATACTGGCTTGACCCGTTCTGATAATGCTTGTCTTGTCACTGTTTCGGTTTGAACCATCACCTCCTCAACGGCGTCTACGACCACGACAGCTCCGTCGATGGCCCTTAACGCCCGCGTAACTTTGCCCGTGAAATCAACGTGCCCAGGCGTGTCGATTAGGTTGACTAGGCAAGGTTTGTTTTCGATTTCGTGCAGCAATGAAATGTTGGCGGTTTTGATGGTGATACCACGTTTCTGTTCCTCTTCGAGGTAGTCGAGGGCTCTGGCTTGTCCCGCTATTTTCGGTGACAATAGTCCAGCTTCTGCAAGCAAGGAGTCCGTCATGGTTGTTTTGCCGTGATCTATGTGAGCTATTATTCCGATGTCGCGGATGTCCTCTTTCTTACTCATGAGCTTAACTATGTCGTCGGTCTGTCTGAACCTGGGCACTGTGTTTCTGCTCCATTATTATGAACTAGCATGCTTGTAAGAGAGCTCACGTATTAACCTTACGATGTTTGTTCTGTATCATATATGCGTGTGTGTGGATTAGAGGAAGAGAGATAGAGATGAATATACCTATGTCTAGGAAACACCTTACTCACGAGAGTGTGACGGTTTATACCCGGCTAAACGATATCAAACTTTTCCTTCAGCAAATTCCAAAGCTTGTCGCCCACATAGTGAAGGTTCTTTACAAGTTTTCCATGTGCGAGTTTTCTCATAGTTTGCGAATCAAAGAGAGCAACGCCTATCGCCAAAGACCTCCCGAATCGTTCATCCACTACGAGAAGAACGTCATTCTTTTCGAAATCTCCGTCGACACGAACAACTCCAGGAGCCATCACGTCAGCCCCGTTGCAGACATATGAAACAGCACCCATATTCACGATAACCTTAGGAAGAATAGGAAAAACTCCGTTAAAAAACAACGTAGGAAGGAGCTTACCGCTCAGTCTCATCAATACGGGCTTTCTGTCGATAATAAATACTTCAGCGGTTTGAGCTTCGACTAGTTCGATGCGTGGTTTGGACCCGAGCAATTGTTCAGTATTCACATTAACACTTCCAGAGAACTCGAGGATGATTTTTTTTGCCTCCTTTTCCTTCAGAAAATGTCGTTGAGAAGTTTTAAATGCCATCAAGATCATCTCGTCGATACACCATTTCTAATAATCACTCTCGATTGCTTGTAAAAGTTTTCTGGAGTAAAAAGCTGAAAATTCTTTAATTATTGTTTGTGGTCAGTGTTTTGAGGAAACAGAAATCACAAAACTAGAACATACGGCAGATAGGGCAATTCATAGGGATACATTTAAATTATTCACGTTCAGAACCTATAGAAGACAAGTACTCAAATGAGTAACGCGAGATGACAACACATGAGCGAAATGGCAACCAAAATCTTGGAGGAGAGCCTTGAAAGAATAGTTCTTGTACGATTAAGAGGCGGAAAAAGTTTGCGGGGAAAATTGAAGGGTTTTGATCAACACCTCAATTTGGTGCTTGAAGAGACAGAAGACATGACGGATAAGGCGAATGTAAAAAAACTGGGTGCCATTATCGTTCGGGGAGACAACGTCGTCATCATTTCTCCACCTCCTAGGTGAAAACTTTGGGAATAAGCAAGGGCACTTCATCTTTTGGGAAACGTGCTGGAAAAACTCTTCACATTCGATGTAGACGATGTGGCCGAAGAGCGTATCATGTGAGGAATAAGCAGTGTGCCGCTTGTGGTTATGGGAAATCTGCTAAAATTAGGCGGTATTCGTGGCAGACTAAGACCCTGAGTCGAGAAAGGCTTCATTGATCTCGTGTGCGCGTATTTTAGGACAACCAAAGAATTGCGATAACCCTTTTCCTTTTTGAGCGAATGAAATATTGTTTAACAGAAAAAAGGAGGAAGATTAACCTTAGTTTTCTTGTGCCAAGGCCATGCACACGCTTCTACCCTTTCGAATAAAACATTTCTAATCATTTCTAACTTTAAATGCGGAAATCATAAGTAGAGACACCTTACACGTAGAATCCTGTATTTCCGTTAAGTATTTATCTATCCGTCCTCGTGTAGTTAGAAGACGGGAAACATAGACAAAACAGAATAAAAAGTGACGTTTGGAGGCGACGGTGGCGATGGTGAGAAAAGCGCGTATCAGATTGACCAGCACCGACTATAAAAAACTTGAGAATGTGTGCGGTGAACTGAAGGCCATCGCCGAAAAAACAGGCGTCAAAATGACTGGGCCATTTCCCTTGCCCACCAAACGGCTCCGGGTGCCAGTTCGCAAAACCCCATGCGGACAGGGAACCGCCACTTGGGACAAGTGGGAAATGCGTATTCACAAACGTCTAATTGATATTGATGCTGAAGAACGTGTCATGCGTCGGATAATGAGAATTCGTGTACCTGAAGAAGTCTTTGTAAGCATCGAATTGATGTAGTTACGGAAAAGTGTAACAGCACTTACCCTGATTTTGGAACTATTCGTTGCATTTATTATTCTTGCCCATGTAAGAATTTCACTTTTCTCGATAATTGCTTGCAGAACCGTGCTGCACAGCGTAT
>JAOUJL010000151.1 GCA_029883255.1 Candidatus Bathyarchaeota archaeon
ATCCCAATGAATAGATGATTTGTTTTTGCCACCAGTTTCTTTGGAAAAAGGCGCATATCCCAGGGCAAGGTGCATGCAGTGTCCCATCTTTTCATCAAAGAGTATGTTCTTTGTGAATTTGTCTATTGCAGTGTTTGTGCCAATTGCTATTTCGCCGATTCTTTTTGCTCCTTCGTCGGCTTTGATGATTTCTTTGAGAAAGTCTTCGCCTTTTTCAGCCTTGGCTTTTACAACTTTGCCATTCTTGAACGTGAGAGTAACATCTTCCACTTCTCTACCCATCTCCACATAAATTCCGGGATAGGTAAATCTGATCTCTCCTTGAGCAGAATTTTCAATTGGGCATGTGAAGACTTCACCGTCAGGCATGTTTACATGGCCATCACAATTGACCCATTTTCGATCTTCCACATTCAGTGTGAGATCTGTATCTTCGCCGACAAAACGCATACTTTTGGCTTTACTAAGTCGTTCCACAGCATTTTCTTGCATTTTTGAAAGGGCTATCCATTCTTCAACTGAATCTTTCCTGTCTAGAAAGCATGCCTTCGCAACAAAGTCTTGATACTCAAATAGTGACATTTCAGCTTCTTGAGCAAAAGCCTGTGTCGGATATGGTATAATACCCAAACCCCCAGGTTTCACGAGTCTCTTTGCGCGGATTTCAACTATTTCACGTTGCGAAGCAGCACGTTGCTTCAGCTTAGTTGGAGGCACCTTAGAAAGCCTTTTCACGTTGGTCTCTGCAAAAATCTGGATAACTGCGTCAATTTCACTGTAGAAAAGACGAACAAACGGGGATACAAATGTTATCTGTCTTTCAGTGCCATAGGTGAACAATAATTCCTCCAAGCCATTGACGTCTTTAGCTCTCAAATGTAATACTGGGTGGCCGCCTCTTAGAAGAACATGCTTGTACAGCTGTTGAATCAAAGGTTTGGCAACAATGTTTCCAACAATTCCTATTCTCTTCCCTTCAGAAACTGGCACACAATATTCTGTCGCGAGAATTGCAAGTTTTTCTACATCAAATAACGACAATTTTCCGTCACCTCTCGTATACTATTCTTCTCATAAGCATATATATAGCGCGCGGGTTCAAATCCGACCCTCGACATTGTATATGCATTGAAAGTCAGTAACTTTGAAATACCCCCTATTTCACATGAGGAGCGGGGAACGATCTTTGCATAACGAAGACAAGATTAAGAAAGAATGGAATTGTGCCGCAGAATCCTGGGTGGACTTCGTGAGAACAGGTAAGGATTACTGTAGAGATGGGCTTAATAATCCCGCGACCTTTAAGCTGATTGGAGATGTGAAGGGCCTAGTTGTGCTGGACCTTGCCTGTGGAGAAGGCTACAATACAAGGATCTTGGCAAGGAAAGGTGTTAAGGTAACAGGAGTAGACTTCTCAGAGAAACTGATAAGATTCGCAAAGCAGGAAGAAGACAAGGATAAACTGGGCATCTGCTATAAGGTTATGGACGCGGCAGAATTTGTTGAGTTTCCAAACAACCACTTCGATCTAGTAACTTGTTTCATGTCTCTTCAAGATATTAGGGACTTCAAGAAGGCAATATCTGAAGTGGCAAGAGTTCTCAAAGAGGGTGGTCGATTTATTTTTTCAATACCTCATCCATGCTTCGAAAAAATACGCTTGGACAAACATGATAGAAAGATAAGTGCTACAGAAAGATACTTTGGAGCTATGGAGTACACAGTCGACTGGGACATGGAAAGGCTAACAAAGCACTTCAGAACAACATCCTTTCATAGAACACTAACAGACTATTTCGACGCTCTCTACAAGAGCAAGCTATTAGTGAAAAGGTTTGCTGAACCAAGATCAAAACAAGCCGAACTGAAGAGGTATCCTGGGCTTCAAGACGTTCAGGCGAGGCCACAATCAGTAATTATTGAATCCGTAAAATACACATATAACATTTTGTAAAACCTTAACCTGGTTTTCAATGTTGCACGCGCTGAGCGAATGTTTCCAAATCTCGATAAGAAGATGCAACTCGCGCGTGCTACTTCTTCGCGCGTTTCTCCTTGCGCTTTCTTCTTTTCTCCTCTCTTTCTTTCTTGGTCTTTGGCTTCTTCTTAGAGCCTTTTCCCATACCCAATTCAATCGCCATTATGAAGTAGTTGTAGTAGCGAATGAAGTTTTCGGTTCGCGCGCGCCTTTTTCCATTATTCAGATATTAATTACCCATACTCATTTCAAATTTTACAAACTATTAAAAGTAAACTTATAACATAACAAACCTTTCTCTTGTTTATGAACAAACAATGGATACTTTTGTCATGAAATAGTTACAGCCCTAGCAAATACATTTGTAAAAAAGAGGGACATATCACTAAAGTTGGCGACTTAATCTTGCAGTTTCACTTGACTTCAAAGCCTTTTATCAGTTTATCTATGTCTTTTCCGATGTTTTCGCCCGAGTAGCCTCCTTCTAGAACGAAGAATGTATGCTTGTTTAGTGACGCTATCCTTTTTCCTATTTCTGTGAAGCCTTTCTCAGTCAAACCCAGAGAGGCTAAGTCTCCCGCATGAGCGTCAAATCCAGCGGAAACCGCAACAACCTCAAACTCACCCACATCAACCCTGCTTAAAGCTTCGTCAAGAGTTTTCAAATACACCTCATCTCCACAATCAGCCCTCAAAGGAAAGTTTAAGCAATTAGCCTCAGAACGGTAGCCTGTACCAGGATAGTGTGGATACCTGTGCAACCCAACATACGTTACCTTTTCGTCTCCTAAGAAAATCTCCTGTGTTCCGTTTCCATGATGACCGTTAATGTCCAGAATCAAGGTTGGGTTATCCAAGTGCTTTACAGCTATGGCTATGTTGTTTAGGTAACAGAAGCCTTTGGTGCTTGCGCCAAGGGCTATGCCCCTACTTCCAGCGTGATGACCCGGAGGCCTGATCAGAGAGAACCCCTTAACCTTGGCTGCTAGGACGGCTCCTCCAGCCGCAAGCCTCGCATACCCATAAACGTTTTCATACGCCGGAGTGTCAGCATCCTCCACTAAGCCCTCTTTAAGCCTCCGAACATACTCAGCGTCGTGGACTCTAAGCAAATCCTCTTCTGAGGCCGGCTCAGGCGTTAAAAACTCGTATCCTCTCTCCTTCAGAATCTCACAAGCCCTTCTAACCCTTTCAGGACCCTCTATATGCCAAGACCCGTACTCCAAGCACTTCTCTGAGAAGACTATTTTCACATTCATAACCATCCCGAGTAACTAATGATGTTATTAAAATATAACCTCAACTCTAAAAGATCTAGAGAATTCGCAAGAGAACGGAGAAGACACTAATGGTTTCAGAGAACCCCTTCGCCGTGTTCCGCTCGGAATGCAAAAGCAGCCTAGAGGACACCCTCAGGAAGCTTTTTCCCGAAACTCAAATCGCACGCTTAGCACTGGAGACGCCGCCGACTCTCGAATTCGGTCAGCTGGCTTCTTCACTCTGTTTCGAGCTCGCCAAACAAGTTGGCGAAAAACCCCTCGTTCTGGCCAAACGTCTAGTCGAAACCACAGACAAATCGAAGTTTTCTCTGATTGAACGAGTTGCTGCCGCTGGTGGGGGCTACATAAATTTTTATGCGGATTTCGCCAGGTTTTCGGCTTTAGCCATCGATTCCGCCAGACATTCTGACGCCGAGTATGGCTTTGTGAAAACTGACAAGCCCTCAAAAATAATCGTTGAACACACAAGCGTAAACCCGATCCACCCGATACACATCGGACAAGCCAGAAACCCCATGATCGGTGACACCATAGCTCGCCTGCTTAAATCAAGAGGCCACAACGTCTACCGCCACTACTACGTTGATGACGTGGGCCGACAAACAGCAGTCATAGGCTATGGACATGAAAAGCTAGGTAAACCAAAACCTGAGGGGAAACCCGACCATTTCATCGGCAAAATATACACCATCACAAGCTGTCTGGTTGAAATCAACCGTTTGAAAAGGGAGCTTGAACGTGCAAAAACCGTTTCTGATACAGAAGAAATCACAAAAATCAACAAAGAGTTGGATAGCTGGATGTCGGTGGCTGTTGAGCTCAAAGACAAATACCCCGAGCTCTTTGAGAAACTTCTACAAA
>JAOUJL010000152.1 GCA_029883255.1 Candidatus Bathyarchaeota archaeon
ATCTTGGAAGACATAACCACTCGCGCAAGAGTTGTTGGTGCGATCAACCAGCAAAGCTTAGAGGTTGCTTGTCTCCTTCTATGCACAATCACAAAGGGGGAAATAGTTAAGGTAAGAGACATGAAGACGGCAGAAGCCGTAGAGTTGTTCGAAAAGGCATATCAAGACGTTAACGTCGCCTTAGCAAATGAGTTTGCCCATTTTTGCGAGAAGGCTGGAATAGACTTTGTTGAAGCGTGTAACGCAGTTGGTCCAAACCCTCACCGTTCTCTGCAAGTTCCCGGGATCGCTGAAGTTCGCGCCCCAGAAGATTCCCTTTTTCTCCTTGAAGAGGCGGAGGCATTGAATGTGAAGCTTCGTATGTTGACGCTGGCAAGAAAAATAAATGATGAAACGCTGGATCACACTCTACATTTAGTAAGGGACGCATTGCGGTCATGCCAAAAGCCTTTGAGAAGGGCTAAAATCTCGATTTTCGGTGTTTCTTCTCGTCGGAACACGAAGGAAACACGTGGTTCCCCGACAAAGAAACTGGTGAATATATTAAAAAAGAGAGGTGTCTCGGTTCAAGTTTATGATCCCTTCTTCTCCCAAGAGGAATTATCTAAAATGGGGTATCCTGCCAAGGCAACATTAGCAAAAACCGTTGAAGGAGCAGACTGCCTAATCATCGCAGTAGGGCACGACCGATTCAGGCGATTGAATCTAAGGAGAATCAAGATTTTTGTCAAAAAGCCTGCCGCGATAGTAGATATGGGACACGTTATTGATCCAGTCAAGGCTGAGAAAGAGGGATTCGTATATCGTGGTCTTGGGAGGGGTGTTTGGACTAAATAGTACACGCGTGCTTGCTATTTACTGTGCTAGAATTCCCAGTTCACAAGTTATAATAGGAAGAAAAACAGTTCAAAAGACTGTCGAAAACTTGAGCAGCGGCAACCAAGGAAACTAAGAATACTTAATTGGGGTGCAGTAGATGATCTTTCCGGTCATTTTATCGGTTTCCATCTTGGTATCCTTCGTTACAACTTTTGTCATTACCCCCTATTTTATGAAGTTTCTGTACGTCGCTGGAATTGTTGGCTTGGACCTTCAGAAAAAGAATATACTAAAACTACCTACTTCTGGAGGAATTTGCGTTGCTTTCGGAATTTTGTCCGGATTGTTAAGCTACATAGGGTTGCACACTTTTGTGCCCGGCTCAGAAATTGATGTCATACCACTTTTAGCGGTCACCTCTTCCATCCTTATCGTTATGTTTGTTGGTTTGTTAGATGATTTAAACGTCAAGTCGAAGGCAGTGAAGACAAAGGAAGGCTATGATGTAAGAGTTGGGTTTCCACAATGGGTTAAACCTTTGTTGACTTTGCCAGCTGCAATACCGTTAATGGTTATAAGTGCCGGAGAAACCTCAATGGCAATTCCCTTCATAGGAAGAGTCCATTTCGGTATTTTGTTCCCTCTTTTGCTCATACCAATAGGGATGATAGGAGCGTCCAATGCCGTTAATTTGCTCGCCGGATTCAATGGTTTAGAGGCAGGAATGGGAATTGTCTATTTCTTAGGTCTGGGGATCTTTAGTTTGCTGCATAATAGTGGCGGATCAGATGTATTGAACGGGTCTGTTGTGTTTTTGGCGGCCTTCGCTGCTTTGGCGGGTTTTATTAGGTATAGTTGGTATCCTGCAAGGATTTTGCCCGGAGACTCTTTAACCTATCTGCTTGGCTCGATGGTTGCGGCTGGGGTGATAGTCGGAAATATGGAAAGAAGCGGGATCTTGGTGATGTTGCCGTTCATAATCGAGTTTTTTTTGAAGTTGAGGATAAAATTTAAGGCAACCTGTCTCGGAAAATTGAGGGAAGACGGGAAGCTTGATCCACCGTATGGACGAAAGATATACAGTTGGACCCATCTCCTGATGAACATCAGGTCAATGACCGAAAAACAAGTTACAATAACACTAATTCTTATTCAACTTTGCTTCACTATCATCATATTTTTACCAATTAAATAAAAATGAAATTCATGAAAGCTGCAATTCTATGACTGCTTTCTAAGATAGACGTGGAGATGTGATAAAAGGCCGTTTAATTTGAATTCGTTGGCTAGCTTTTCTTCTTTTTGTTTTCCTCTTCAAGGTTGAAGGGTTTGCCCTGTAAGAGTATTTTCTTGGGGATTTTGTTTTTCCATTTCCGGAGAAAAGGTAGTTCGTCTTTTTCTTCTCGCAGCTCGTCAGGCAACATTTCTGGGATTTCGTCTCGAATCGGATACCAACGCAAACATTTTGGACAAATTATTACGCCTTCAACGATTTCTTCTTTCTCTTCGAAAACGTGAAGCTCAAGGGGATAATGTTTATCGATTGGACAAGCCAAGATGTCCATCAATTTTTTCTTGATACTCTATCCCTCCCTGTTGCTCGTATTGTTTGCAAGAAGGCTATAAAAGATTCGCCTATTAAGATGATTTCTTCACTTGTATGTCAAGAACCACTTGATACCAGTTGGGTCCAGTTGGTCTCGCAATTCTCCCAAACACCACTTGAAAGTTAACCCCTAGTATTTGCAGTTTCTCAGATACCTTTGACTCAATTTTTTCGATGGGGTTTTCACCCTTTTTGGCGTGTTCAAAATCGTAATAGTGGATCAATCCTCCGGTTGGCTTAAGCGCCAATAGGGCGTAGTCAAGATATTCATAAGCCTTTTCAGGTAGGGGCATGAGAACTCGATCCGCTACGTTTTCCAATCTTTCTTGGACAACCTTTTTTGCATCTCCTTGAACCGGGACAACTTTTCCTTCAACTCTGTTGAGCTTGGTGTTTTCTTGCATGTACTGAATGGCAAACGGATTAATGTCTATCGAAAAAATCTTCTGGGATTCAGAATGCTTTGCGATTACCAAGGAGTAGCAACCTACGCCAGCAAACATGTTTAAAATCACTTCACCCGCTTGAACCTGTTTAGCGATACGCATTCTCTCATATGATAACCTTGGTGAAAAATAACACTTTTCCAAGTCGACCTTAAAGATGCAACCATGCTCCTTATGAAGAGTTTCTGTTTTCCTCTCGCCTAAAACGAACTCTAGATCACGCAACCGAAAATCACCAGAAACTGAACTAGTTTGGCGCCATACAGCCTTTACCTGCTTATGGGTTTCTATAACAGCTTCAGCGATGATTTTGCTCAGTTGCTTGAGAGGCTCTGGGACCCGAATTACTGCGATATCGCCGAGGATGTCATAGGATTTGTAGATTAGCTTGAGCTCCCAAGGTTCGAGCTTGTCAGCGAGAAGAAGCCTGAGGTCTTTCTTCATCCAAGAGTCCTCAAGGTTTTCTTAATCTAGCATTCATTAGCTTTGTCTTTAAATACAACCGTAAGAGAAATAAAAGGGTTCATTGACTTGTTTGAGCAAGAGAAGGGCTTTTGTGGTGAAGATCAGAAAGTTGTTTAGCAGGGAAAAAGTCGCTAATGCCTTAAAGAGTGTTGGAGCCCTTCGCTTCAGAGTAACACATTCTTCATTAATGCACACTTCTTTACTTCTCCTCATCCTTTTCATTGCTATCATGGTTAGGCTGCTTCCTCTTCGTTGGGGTTTCCACCTCTCGGAGTTCGATCCTCATTTTCAATATCGCGTAACCAAGCTTATGGTTGAGAACGGATTCTTCGCTTGGACCTCTTGGCGTGACCCCATGGCATGGTATCCTTATGGACGCGACGTAGCATACGCTTTTCCTGGGCTGCCTGCCACCGCCGCATTCTTTTATGTTATAGTCAGTGCGTTGGGTTTGTCTCCAGCGCCAATGTTTACCTCTAATCCTCTTACTGTTGACCCAATTTTCAATTTTTGCGTATTATTTCCAGTTATAATGGGTGCATTAACCTGTTTGGTCATCTACTTTTTGGGCCGAGACATTGGCGGCAAAGAAGTGGGGCTTTTTTCAGCGTTCTTTCTAGCCTTGAATTCTTCCTACATAGGTCGTACTTCTCTCGGGTTTTTTGACGATGAAACCGTGGGAATTTTCGGCATCCTCCTGTTCATTTTCTTCTTCTTGAGGTCAATTGAACCTGAAAGGTCTTTGAGAAATGGTTTAACGTATGCAGTGGCTGCGGGTTT
>JAOUJL010000153.1 GCA_029883255.1 Candidatus Bathyarchaeota archaeon
TTCGCCATATGTATCTCAGTTTACATGGGAGGATTGTTCTCATGGAAAACCACCGCCCTCTTCGTTGTCCTTCTAACTATTATGGATATAGTTCAGGTTCTAATCACAGGATTTATGGTAGAGTCGAGCAAAAAAATGATTGGACTACAGCTGCCTGTGATGATCATCGTACCAACTTTTCCATCCGAAGGCTATATAATGCTCGGGTTAGGGGACGTATTTCTCTCAGGGCTTCTTAGTATTCAAACCATGCAAAAATATGGAAAGAAGTTCGGACTTGTATCGGTCGGGACGATTGCCATAGTCTTCTTGTTACTCGAGACCGTCTTAATAAATTACAACGTTGGATTTTTTCCAGCCACAGTTTTTGTTATAAGCGGCTGGCTGACTGCGTTAGGAGCAAGATATCTCTACAAATCACTCTCATGATAGAACGAACCCAAACAGGTGTTTTCGAGCCGGATAATGTTTTCTCTCTCGATTCACATCTTGACTAAATCTATGAGCTTTGGCATGAGTTCGGTGCCGTGCTCTAAGAGACCCAAGCTTCCTTTTTTGCATTCTTTTTCACAGAACTTGTAGACGTTATCCCTTTTGATTTTGTTGCCTGATATGACAATCGGAACAGGATCGTCGCTGTGAACTTTCAGTTTGCAAGGAGTTGAATGATCCGCTGTAACGCAGATAACACAGTCTTCTAGTTTTATTTCTTTCAGTAAATTGCCAACAAAGTACTTGTCAACAACGGCAGCAAGTTGAGTTTTGAGCCTGAAGTCTCCATCATGACCCGGTTCATCTGTACCTTTGATGTGTATGTAAAAGCCGTCAAACGAGGGTAACAGATGAAGTAGTTTCTTTACTCTTAGTATGCAGTCCTTTTTGAGATCGTGAGACGGGGGTGGAAGGTCAACCAGGTGCATACCTGTTAGTTTAGATATTCCTCTTTCTACAGGCATGTCGACGAGGGAAACGAAATTAACGCCATATTTTTCATTGATGTTGAAGAAATTCGGTAAACAATGGCTTGCATCCCTCGTAAGTATGACATTTGCCTTCAGCCTTCCTTCGGCAGCACGTCTTTTGCTTATCTCATGTTCATCTAAAACGTCATGACTTTTCTGAATGAATTCGTTTACAAGTTCTGCAGATATCTTAGCTTCGTCGGTTTTGTCCAGTGGTTCGCATCTTTTGAGTATCATTTCTACCGTAGTTTCTGCCACTCCAAGCTTCTCCATTCTGGAGTAGGCTGGATCGGTGTTTGTAATTATGCTGGATAGCGTTCTTTTTTTGTCTCGTATGACCAAAACTCCTCGATGGCCTATTGTATTTTTGAATTCGAAATCTACTGGATGCGACTCAAATCTTACGTTCTTATTTACGGCTTTGCTCAGTTCTCTAGCTTCATTCGTGGTTAAATCTCTCCCCACTCTTCGATCAATAATCTTGTTTTCACTACCTAGTGTTGCAAAGTTGCATCTTAAGGCAAGGTCGCCATCCTTTACAACTACGTCTGCACCAAACGCCTCCAAAATCCCTCTACCCGTGGAGTATTTGAAGGGGTCATATCCCAGAATGGAAATAACCGCTACGTCGCTTTCAGGGGCAATTCCCTTTCCAACAGTATACATCATCCCTGTTTTTCCTTTTTTTGCAAGAAAGTCCATGTTAGGCGTTTCAGCAGCCTCAAGCGGAGTTTTATTTCCCAATTCTTCAATTGGCAAGTCGCCTACACCATCTATGACCACATAAATCAACTTCATGAGTTATGCCTCCACTTCACGTCAAGAGCCTCCTATACAGTGTATTTGATATATTAACAGTTAAAATATAGTTAGAGGGAGAAAAAGATGCCGAACGAAATCCGAAGAGACTACATCCTAGACCGCTGGGTAATAATAGCCTCTGAAAGAGCGAAACGCCCAACAGATTATTCGAGTAAGCTATCTGAAAGGACAGAGGTTAAAGCATGCCCTTTTTGTCCAGGAAATGAAAGAAAGACACCGCCTGCAGTCCTTCTTTACCTTCCCTTTGATGGTGGCATAAAAAGGGAGAAAGATTCTGATGGAAGAAGAGTCAAAGATTGGCTTGTAAGGTGCATTCCAAATCTGTATCCAGCTCTTAGTCCTCGAAACCCCACTTCTTTAGTTGAAGATGATCTTCATAGAAGAAAGGACGGTGTTGGAACGCATGAGGTCTTAATAGAGTCGCCTAATCATGATGAGCATCCGAGTAGCGCTAGACTTGAGCAAATCGAGTTAGTGGTGCAAGCTTATCTGGATAGGTTGAAGAGTCTTTCAAGGTGGGAATACGTTTCCATTTTTAGAAATCATGGAAAAGAGGCTGGGGCTTCACTTTCTCATGCTCACAGTCAAATAATCGCAACTCCGATGGTTCCTAAACTGATTTTGGATGAACTTGCCGCTTGTAGGAGCTGGTTGGAAAAAAAGAATGTTTGTCCTTACTGTGAAATGATCGAGGCAGAGCGCGGTAGTCCTAGATTTATTTTTGAAAACCAAAGTTTCATTGCATTTGCTCCATGGGCAACCGTCTATCCATTTGAGTTCTGGCTTCTTCCCAAAAAGCATCAGCACACGTTGTTACAACTGGATGAAACAGGAAAGACAGATTTTTCTCGTGCTCTCAGAATCTGCCTCAACAGCCTCGCAACAATCCTGAATGACCCGCCGTACTCGTATGGATTCCACATAGCACCAACTCATGGGCAACACGAAGGTTTTCATTGGCATCTTGAAGTTTACCCTAAATTGTCAATTCAAGCTGGATTCGAGAACAGCACAGGTATGTTCATAAACGTTACGCCGCCAGAAGTGGCTGCACAGAGTCTGAGAGAATCGCTCCCACGCATTTAACCAAAAAAGACGCTTGCTAATTCATAAAGCTTCAAATCAACGGTTTTTCGCTTACCCACAACCTCTTTTAACGGAACAGAAACAATCTTATTTCCTTGGATGCCAACCATACGTCCAAACTGGCCTTGGTGGACAAGGTCTATGGCAGCGATTCCGAATCTTGTGGCCAAAATCCTGTCAAAAGGTGTTGGAGAACCTCCTCGTTGAACGTGGCCGAGAACCACAACCCTTGTTTCAGTGTCCACGCATTTTTCAATTTCTTTGCCAAGATAATAGCCCACACCGCCGAACCTAACATGGCCAAACTCATCCGTGTTGTCGCTGTAGAGTATTTCCTTGCCTTCCTTGGGTTTCGCTCCTTCAGCAACGACGATGACGCTGAAGTTTTTGCCACGACTTTCCCTCTGCATAATACGGTTACAAACTTCATCGACGTCGAACGGTTTTTCCGGAATTAAAATAGCATCGGCTCCGCCAGCTAGTCCAGCCTCCAACGCAATCCAGCCAGCATATCTGCCCATCACTTCGAGAATTATTACCCGCTGATGTGACTCCGCGGTGGTGTGAAGCCTGTCAAGCGTGTCGGTGGCTATGGAAACTGCTGTGTTAAAACCGAAAGTGTAATCGGTACCAACAAGATCGTTGTCGATTGTTTTAGGCACTCCAACGCAGGGAAGCCCCATTTCATGAACCTTATAAGCCACTCCTAGGGTGTCTTCTCCTCCAATAACAACTACTGCGCGAAGACAGGTTTCCGCAGCATTTCTCAGAATTTTTTGCGCTCCATCTTTCTGCTTGAAGGGATTAGTTCTAGAAGTTCCAAGGATGGAGCCTCCACGAGGAAGTATTCCCGAAATTTCGTCAAGATTCAACGTGAAAAATTCGTTTTCGATTAGTCCTCGCCACCCGTTTCTAACGCCAACCATCTCATACCCATAAGATTCAATTCCTTTCTTCACAACAGCCCTAATCACGGCGTTAATTCCCGGAGCATCTCCTCCCCCGCTTAACACTCCAACTTTCATTTTTTTCTCCACTACTAGAAAGCTTTGGCTGAACTTCCAAATAAACGCATCTTACCCTTGACAACCTCTTTCACAGCATTTTTCGCGGGGCCTAAAATCTTTCGGGGATCAAACTCTTTCGGCGAACTAAGCAAGATTTCTCGAATTGCACATGTGAAAGCCAATCGTAAATCGGTGTCGATGTTTATTTTTGTTATCCC
>JAOUJL010000154.1 GCA_029883255.1 Candidatus Bathyarchaeota archaeon
GGTGATTACCGGCATACCGGATTCCTCCTTATCCAGCCGAGGTCATTTTTATATAAGAATCGAATGTCGTCTACACCAAGTTTCAGCATAACTAGGCGTTCTAATCCGCCTCCCCAAGCTAACACAGGGCATTT
This sequence comes from Candidatus Bathyarchaeota archaeon, assembly GCA_029883255.1. The sequence continues at coordinate 135 of JAOUJL010000154.1, forward strand.
GATGCCGAAGGGTTGCACAACTTCTGGGCGAAATATGCCCATTCCGCAAAGTTCAATCCATGTTTTAAGTTCTGGAACGTAAGCGGTGGCTTGCGCCGACGGTTCCGTATAGGGGAAGTAGCTAGGCCAGAATTCGACTCTTTTCAATCCGAGTTTAAGGTAGAACTCCTTCAACGTTCCTATCAAGTCTCTTAAGGTTACGTTCTTATCCATGATTATGCCCTCGATTTGATAGAGTTCTGCAAGGTGTTTGTAGTCCAGTCTTTCGTTGCGGTATATGTGGTCTACTGAAAACACTTTTACGGGCGGTTCTCTGTGTTCGGCGAGGTAGTGGATCGTAACTGCAGTTGTGTGTGTCCGCATTATAAGCCTTTTAGCTTCTTGAGGATCCCATTTGTATTGCCAACCTCTTGATCCAGTTGTCCAGCCGTTCTCATGCGTTTTGGCGACCGCGTCTACAAAGTTTTTTCTCGGCAATTTACCTTCTTTTGGTTGTGCTAGATAGAAGGTGTCCATCATCTCTCTGGCCGGATGATCTTGAGGCTGGAATAAGGCGTCAAAGTTCCAAAAGGCTGTTTGAACAATAGGCCCTCTAATCTCAGTGAAGCCCATCTCAAGAAAAGCCTCTCGAACCATCTGGATTATTTCCTGCACCGGATGAATCTTTCCAGGATATACGACTGGGCCTGGCGCAGTTACGTCAAACTTTCTGAGTTTCATCTTCCGCCACTTTTTGGATAGGATGAGCTCAGGAGTTAGTTGACTGACTTCCTCAACCGCTTTTATTCCACGTTTAACCAGTTTCCACCCAGTGTCAGTCAACTCCAGTTCTCTCAAGGTTTTTTTGTCCATTTCTATGAGTTTTCGTTTCTTCAAAACGTAGGCTGCACTTTTCATTTCTTTGCTTAGGCTTCCAATGAGCAACGAGCCTTTTTCCTGTAAAAGGCTTAGAAGCTTTTCGTCAACTTCCATTGGAGGTTCCTCTGATGTTTTCAACATGTTTCCTTTCATGGTCACCCAGTTCTTACGGTGCAACCATCCTGACGCTATGGTTGTGAAGTCCCTTTCTAGCGCTGCTTCGTTGACTGTTTCCTCAACGGTTGCTTCACTTCCAAGCTTGATTAATGCACGGATCAGACGTCTTTCCGGAAGCCCCTTCTCTGCGTGCTGTCTTCCTTCCTCGCTTAGCGCGATAGTCGTCTGCTTCTGTTCATGGATTTGCAACAGCTTCTTTGCAGAGAGAGAAAGTGCCGCGCGCATTACGGCTGCGTGTGCCAAGCCGCTGGTTTTGATGATCTGAGCAACGGAGCTTCTTCCTCCAAGTTTCTCCAATGTCAGCATAGTTTTTTGTTCATTTTCTCTAAGTTCACTCATCGTGCAGTTACCATCCAGAACTTGTTGTTTTCATCTCTACTGTGTTGTTGAATAGGTGACCTAATACAATAAAAAACCCTCTATGGCTTTCAACATTGCCGAGATGCCTTTCACTAATTAAAAGCGAGCTCAGAGACCGAATTACGGAAATTGGCAGGGCATCCCTTCCACCAGCATTACTGCATAATGAAAAGATTATTTATATCTTATGTATTCGGCAATGTTGAAACTATGGTGGTCTAGGAGACTTTCAATATCTCTCTTGCCTTGTCAACAAATTTACTGTGTCTTCGTTTATGCTCTTTCACGAAGCGCAAGACGATTTCGATTGCCCGATCTTTATGTTCCCCACATAGGAGTTTACCGCTTTTACAGTCATGATACGCTTCAACGATTTCATCGTCATCTTCTACAAACTGGTACATGCAAAGCTCATATATGGGGCAAATCTCAGGAACCCCACCAAGCTTCCGCTGCTCTTCGACAGTTGGTCTTCCACCTGTAAACGCGTTCGAAATCTTTTTCGCAATGGTTTCCGGTTTTTCGTGTAACGTGAAGTAGCCCATAGGGTCTCGTTTGCTCATTTTCGGTGATCCATCTAACCCTTTCATGATTTTGTGAAGGGTTGAAGAAGGAAGAATAAAATTGTACTTACGACGGAACTTGTTTGCAAGATCCCGCGTGAACCGCATGTGAGGGTCCTGATCTATTCCAACTGGTACAACTGTTGGTTTCGGACCATCAAAATCTTGAAGCTGTGGCATCAAGATGTCTCCAGCCTGTACCAAAGCTGATAGGTAAAGCCCAATGTGACGTTCACCATAAATGGCTTTCATTGTGGCCAAGGTTGCCCCTCTGCCAAAAACTAATGCCAGATCCTTCACACGCTGTTCTTTATACTGCTGATAAATGTAGCCTTGCTTTGGATCAAACCCTAATGCTAGTAGGTCTGCAACATTGCCTACCGCAAATTTCTCGCTCTTTTCAAACGGAATTTTATTATCTTCATATGCCTCAACATCTGCGATGCAGTAGAAAGCTGTTGCTCCTTGTTGCTGGAAGTATATAACCTCACGTGCGGTCATAAGAGTTCCCAGATGGAACTCTCCAGTTGGTTTAATGCCACTCATCACGGCGAATGGTTCATGACTTTTCATAGCGTCTAACAATCGTTGGAAATCTCTGTGTCCAAAAACCACATTGCGTCTCATGTACATGCTTGGATTGGGTATTCGATCCAACAGAGGCTTTAACGGTTGAATTCCGAACTCTTCATAGAGACGCTCATAGTCTTGGACCACTGTTGTTCCAAAAGGGTCAAGCACTGTCTTTCTATTATTTGTCACTGACATTTCTTAGAGCCCTCGCAACTTGCTTTAATTCCACAGAATTGAAGGGGTTCTTCATAAAATTTACTAATCAAAACAAGAATGGTAGGTTGCACTCGGGTTAATGCCATTCCAAGGCGGTCACCTTGTTGAGTTAATACTATAGGGTACTTAAGGTTTCCCGAAACATGTATACTTAAGAAACAGTAGACACAAATAATTTGGACAACAGTTCGAGTTAAACTTCAAATGGGATGATTATGTTGGGAATTGGTAAAACTGATGTTGCTTTGTCTTCAGCGTATAGGTTGTTGCATCCGAAACATGTTGTGTTGGCGAGTTGCGTAGACAGAGCAGGCAAGGCAAATGTAATAACTCTGGCATGGTGTATGCCTGCATCCATTCACCCTCCATTACTTGTCATAAGCATTGCTCCAAAAAGATATTCCCATAAGTTGATTGAAGAAACCAAAGAATTTGTAGTTAATGTACCGACGATGGACATTCTCAAAGAAACTCTGTTTTGTGGCAGAAAAACTGGTAGAATACACGATAAATTCAACGAAACACGGTTAACCCCGTTACCAGCTAAGACGGTTCAGCCGCCTATTATCAAGGAGTGTGTGGCGCACCTAGAATGCAAATTACATCAACAAATAATCACAGGTGATCATACACTCTTTGTCGGCGAAATCTTAGCAGCCTACGCTGACGAGGGAATCTTTAACGGAAAATACAACCTTCGCAAAGTGAAACCAGTCTACCACTTGGGAGGAGACGACTTCACAACGCTTATTCCAGAAATAATCACACCTCGTATACAAACAGACGAAAAAAGGTGAAATGATGACAGAGCTTTCTAAAGGCACACTAGAAAAATATCAGCAGGCTGGAAAAATCGCTCACGATGTTCGAGAAACGATGAAGAGAACCGTTCATGAGGGCATGCTGATCATTGATGTATGCGAAAAAGCAGAGTCCTTGATTAAGAAGAAAGGGGGGAAGCCCGCGTTTCCCTGCAACGTTTCTATTAACGAAATCGCAGCTCATTACACCTCTGCTCCAGAAGACAAGGAAATAATTCCTGAAAATAGTCTCGTCAAGGTAGACCTCGGCGTTCACGTAGATGGATACATCGCTGATACCGCTGTAACAGTGTGTCTCAACCCCGAATATGAGAATCTTGTGACTACGGCGGAAGTAGCTCTTAAAAAGGCCGTTGAAACGCTT
>JAOUJL010000155.1 GCA_029883255.1 Candidatus Bathyarchaeota archaeon
TTAAATTATTCCAGATTATAAATTATAGCCGAAGTGAAATGTTGTGTGGCCTATCGACTTCGTGTTGATAGTGCTTATCTTTGGAGAGTTCTTTCTTTTTTTGACCATTGCTTCCTATCTCGCGAAGAGATGGGAAAAACGCCAGAAAACGAAACCTAGGGGCTTTCCTTTCTACGAGGCAGTCTGGACAAAAAGCAAAATGGTTGTGACCGTTTATGATGACCACTTTGAAATATCTGTTCCTTCTTCTAGGGTTGAAATAGAGAGAAGGGGCAAAGAAGAGAAAAAAGTCCCGATGTTCAACAGTCTCGGCTGAAACAGTAAAAGTTCCGAAGAGTCAACAGCGCGGTTTTGTAAGAATTTGACGAATTAGAATCTGACCTTTCACACCTTCAGACTGGTTACAGAAAGAAATGCAAAAAAAAATCTTTGCGCGTTGTTATATTAATGTCATCGCTGAGAGAGGAAGGAGGGGAAGAACCTCTCTACAGCTCCAAACGCTCTCTCCCTTCTCTTTCAGTACTTAGGAAGCTAAAGAGTTGATCAAAAGGTAAACCTTACACGACTGGCATTTTTCATAATTCTTTTCATTACAGTTTTTGCATAACATTTTGTTGAGTTCTTTAACCTCTGAATTCATAATTGTAAGCCTCATCTCTAGTCTTATCTGAAAGCTTAATATACCATTTATTTCCTAAAACGACATATTCCCAACACGAAACTCTAAAAGCTCACACCATTGATTAGCATCTCTCCAGTAAACCTTGCCTCAAGGCTTCACATGACCCAAAGATTGGTTCATCGTGTTATCTTTTTTTGTTGAACAGTTAAACTGTTTTTGCGTTGAACAATTCAACAGAAATACTTATTAAATCTTAATACTTAATATATATTGACGAACATTATTGGAAGGCAAGAATATGCATGATCCAAGAAGTCTGGTGTGCCCCTACAGCAACTGTGCAAAGAAGTTTGACAAGCTCATTATGCTGACTGATGTAACAAAAATACCTCGAGGCACCTACTACGCTTGTCCCCACTGCAAGTCCAGAGTTGACATAGTCGTTCAAAACCAAGACTTGCTTTCCATCAAACCCCACGGAAACGGAAAAGAAGCGCCCCCAATGGCATGTCCATTTCACTTTGGATATCTAGCAGAACTGAAACAAATATCCAAAGATTTTCCGACGCCGACGGACTGCTTGGCATGCCGACAAATCACAGAATGCCTCCTCAACAACCTCTAACTCGCGACTAAACTGACAAAACAATGTTCTATCTTTAAGGCAGTTCGCTAGTCTTTACATTCCAATTGCGAGCATACTATGTTTTCTTTGTTAACGCTTTACTTTTTCTTTTGCAATCACTTTTCGGAACGATTTCCCACATTCGGAGCAACGATAATAGCCTATAGTTAGCCTCAGCCGATCTCCCATTCTGCTCGGCCTACCAGCCATACTCCAAATTTTCATTGGTCTGGTCTTAGTTCTGCATTGAGGACAGCTAACTAGAGCAGCAGCTTCTGGATGGCTTGTTATATCTATGAGCCGTCTCCTAAGACCTTCACCAGACTCTTTAACAGTCTCAACGGCATCAGCGAGTGAAACAGCTCCTAAAGCGTCTCGAATCCACCTTGCGAAATCTCCTCTGTTTTGATGAAACTCTATAGAAACCACTGGTATTTCTGTGACCTTTTCAAGAAAGTCTTTCAAACTAACTGCAACCTGGTGTAACGGTTTGCCCAAGTCTTCGTAGAAGTGAAAGCCGTTCTCAACCCCAACTTCTTTTTCTGCTACTATCAGGTATTCCCTCCCAATAGTGTTGCATTTTGGAAGCTTACCATACTTCTTCTTATACTCCTCTAAAATCTCCTTCTTTCGTTCTATAGTGTTAGAAGTGAACTCCCTTTTATAATATTTCGTAGCAGCTTTGCACGGCTCCTTCGAAAAGTGCGTCTCTAAATATTCTGTAAATCCTTCCTTAAGGTTTGAACATTCTCCCACGAATATCAGTCGATAGTTTGCATCGTAAAGTTCATACACAGCGGCTTTAGACGGAACATTTCTTGCTTTCTCACCCCAAAAATAAAAACTACCTGAGACTGGCATTTTCTTCACCCTGCACAAATTACTACCTTAGTCTATTAATAAGTAATTCATCAATTTTTCTCTCGCCAAGAAAAAACATGTTGAGTTTCCTCTGAAGACAGCTGTTCTATTTGTGTACGGTGGATATTTGTACGTAAAACAACAATTTTTCTCCACAGTAAGGACATAACTTGAAGTCCGGCGATACGTCTTTTCCACACGAAGGGCATTTCCTAAGGTTTGTCAAGTCTGTGTTCAATTTTCCCAATTTCGCCCCCAACAGCTTCAGTTCAATTTTCACGGCGTTTACGCTATCCCTAACGTTGTCTGCGCTATCTTTGATTTTGTTAAGAAGTATGCTATTAGATGTTACAGAATCATTAATCATTTCAAAAGCGTTTATGCCAGATTCCAAATTAAGATCAGCTGGATTCTCTTCTGATTTGGTGTCTGAAATTACTCTATTGATGAAAGTTGCAATCGGATCGTTAAACGCAATAACGCAACTCATACCGAGAAGAACGAATGTGAAAATTATGGATGTCCAAAAATACGGTGCAGCATCTATTTCCCCAAACATGTTATAAATCAATCCATAAAATGGATTAAGTTCTAGTAGTGAATTTGTGCCTCCAAGCGTGAAAGAAAGAACTGCGTCAAAAGTATGCAAAACTGCTAGAAAGGTTAAGAACCCAAATATCCACACAGTTATTCCTTTCTTAACCGGCAATTCAAAACCTTCATACATTACTATATTTTCTATAAAATTCTTCTATAAGAGAGATACTTCCAAAATCGATATATTACTAGAAATAGCATTATGATCCTCACATTTTGTCTTCCGTAAGAGCCTACCATTCGAATCTCACTCGATGACCTACAATGCTTTTATATCATCTTCCACAAGAAGTCAGCCCGTGATTATCAAGTCTGCCGATTAGGTGTTTGAAAATGAGTGAGATTGTGGATCAAGACCGGAAGATGTTGGACAGTATGCCAAAAGACAAGCTGCTTGATTTGTTCTTCTCGCACATCAGAAATCTATGGAGAGTAGACGGCCTATATTTCCTTGGAATAGAAGAGAAATTCGGCACCGATGCCGCTACAGAGATAGATGCGAATTGTTGGCGATTGATGGGAAAACTAGAAGCTAGAGCGCTCAAAAAGACGTTAGGAATAAAAGGAAACAACATTGCTTCCCTGATACATGCGTTAAGGAACACAAGCTGGTCGCTGGACCAGAGAGACAAAGAAACCAAGGTATCCGAGAATAGAGGCATTTACAGAGTAACCAAGTGCAGAACTCAGTTGACAAGAATCCGCAAGGGACTTGCAGAGTTTCCCTGCAAAAAAGTTAGATTCGGCTATCTGAAAAGCTTCGCTGAAGAAATGAACCCCAACGTAGAAGTGAACTGCAAGATCTGCCCACCAGGTGAACACCCTCAAGACATTTGGTGCGAATGGGAATTCAAGTTGAAAAAAGATAAGACATGAAGAGCGTCAATACTACTCGTTTTTCATTTTCTCCCTAAGCTTCTCGGTGGCTTCCCAATCGATTTTCGTGGTCTTCGACTCGATAGTGACCCCGTAATCGTTTCGAGCTGAATCCAATGAAACTAAGCCGTTGATGACATCTCTAAGAACTAACTCTGGTTTTCGTTCCACTGGATCACCATAGCCGCCTCCACCCGGTGTCCTGACGACGAATGTTTCGCCTTGGCTCATTTTTACCGTGCATTTCGACTTCAACTTAACTTTGCTGCCGTCTCGTTTTATGATTAGATATTTGCCTTTGGCTCCAGCCTTACCTCCATATAATCCCCATGGAGGAAACTTGTTTCTTTCAGCCAAGACGGAGAGAGTGGCAGAAGGAGCAAGCAGCATCCAGCTTCGTTCCACGCCCACACCACCTCTCCACTTACCAGGTCCGCCACAATCCCTCCTCAACTCGTACTTCAGAAATCTTATCGGGTA
>JAOUJL010000156.1 GCA_029883255.1 Candidatus Bathyarchaeota archaeon
CTTGCTCTTTTCTATCGGATTAATTGTGTTATTTGCAGTATTATGGAATGCATGGCCCAACGTATCCGCTTCACATGATGTGTCTTCGGCTTTGTGGTCGTATCTCTGGTCAAACCAGTTTGATTTTGGATCGGGTGTTAGTTTAAAACTGATGCATTTGACCATCATGGGTGCAGCTACACTAGTTTCAGGAATTATCGTTCTAGCGCTAAGCCGACAAATCTTCTCTGTTTATGCCAGAGAAAACGTTTTGATACAATGCCCCTTCTGCAAAAACCATTGGAAAGCAAGACGAGCAAGCGGGTTCGCCGAATGCCCCCACTGCCGTCAATTCGTTGAACCAACAGAAGTAAAGACTGGAAAATAAATACGCGCACGCTACCACTTCTTCCTTACATATACCCTTAAGACTATACAAGACCCGCTTCAACTCCCTGCCCCAAAGGACACAGTCTCTATTTGGATCATATGCCCCCCGTGTCTATCTGAGTTCTGGAAGCAGCTCGGAGTTGTTGTTGGTAAGCGAGGAATTCAGAAAACAACGACAACTGTGCCTCTCAGCAGGAGCGGATTTTCCACCGCGGCATATTTGGATCATATAGGGCGAGGTATGTTAAAAAAGGGAAGGGGGAGGGGGTCTACGTTTTTTCCGAACAAAAAATTCACAGCAACACTCGAAAGTTCAAAGTCAATACCCAACGCCTGTTGAAGCCTACTTTGTGGGAGCTCTCCACCGCCAGCAGTGTAGGCTGGTCAACTACGGAAATGGCGGAGCGTCTGCTTCCAGAGTACAAGTTAAATCGGTTCCAGGTTCTTCGTAGGATTAAGCGGATGAATAAACGTTTGGAAGCTGAAATGGGTAAGTCAGTTGCAGAGAGCCGTGAACACAGGTGGATTATGACTCGTTATGTCCACCGCATATTGGGTTCAACTAAAGAAGAAATGAATCAAGAAAGCAAACAATAATCTCTGAGCAAAAGATGACGAAAGAAATACAGAGTTTGAGTTGGCATCGCAATGATTAAGCCTGTAACGATGGATCCCGTACGTATGAAAAATTGAAACGAACAGCTAAAACATGCGCGCGCATTACGAAAGTAACAAAACAACATAAAACCTTTATTTGGTAGGGAATGAACTAATCAAGTTGGAACACAATGTTTCACTACTTATTGTCTAAGTCGGCTATAACCAGACTGCAGGTAGCCGTTATTTGTAGTGTTATTGTGATTGCTGGTGTGATTGGAGGATACTATTGGATTAGTATGTCAAGTGAAAATGGTTCCAGTCCACTCTGGAAATATGAAATAGGTGACTTGGTAGCCTCTATTGCTACAAGTGAAGATGTGGTAGTGGTGGGCTCAAAGGACCTTTATGTCCTCGATTTGAACGGAAACTTGTTGTGGAAACATGAAATGCATCAAAATTATTCGGGCTGGTTAGACTCGGTTGCAATAGTGGGCGACACGGTAATAGCAGGAGACGACCATGTCTACGCGTTTGACTTGCATGGAAATCACTTGTGGACATATGAAGTAGGCGTTGATCTGGGACCAGTCATAGCTGGCGAGGAAAAGATAGTGGGAGGAACATCGCTATACGTCTTTGCGATTGGCATGAATGGTAGCTTACTCTGGAAATATTGGAAATCATTGAGTGCAATACCATCTATTGCGATAGGCAATAACATGGTGATAGTGGGATCACTCCATTATGGCATATACGCGCTTGACCTAAACGGTGAATTACTTTGGAACTATGATATTAGCAGGGTAGGTTCTGTTGCGGTAGGTGAAGTTGTGGTGGTAGGATCACCAGACAATGGCATACACGCATTAGACTTGGATGGCGAACTACTCTGGGAATATGGTGCAGAAGGTATAATTCCGGTTGCGATAGACTCGGGCATTACAGTGGCAGGAGGTTACGACTGTGTCCTCGCCTTTGACTTAAATGGTGCCTTACTATGGAATGCATCAATCAGGGATCGGGACTTGCTCACAACAGCCACGGTTTGCCATTCGGTTGCTTTAAGCCACAACAAAACGGTTGTGGGAACAAATCGCCATGTATATGCATTTGACCTAAATGGAAACCAGTTGTTAAGATATAAGACAGGACACACTGAGGTTGCTTTAGCCGAAGACATGTTGATAGCAGGATCAAAGGATGGATACGTCTACGCATTCTCTGTCTAACTATTAAGGTGCCAACAGAACATACCTTAATGCATGCTATTTGTCACCTCTCGCAAAATGTTACAAAGATGTTACATGTTAACGTAACATTTAACATCATTTTTATGGCAAAACTAATGCGCACGCAGTGTCCTTTTGTTCTTTGAGAAGATGAGCTATTTGCTATTCGTGTTTTTCGTAGTAGCTGACGCCCGCCGATAGGCCAATTGAAATTGCGGTGACAATGACTGTGACGCCGAGGTTTCCCTGGCTGACAACATAGGATGCTCCGACTGCTATGCCGTTTAAAACTGCCATTACAGCAGCTAGTTTCGGTTTGAATGTAAAACCCATTTTGTTTGTTCACCTCCTCTCCACGTTTAAACGCGTGAGCGTGATGTTTCTTCAGTTTGTCCGGACTGTTTTTCTGGCTCAGTGAGTGGAAAGCCTAACTTGACAAGGATCTTGCGGACTTCGTCTGGACGTATGTATTGTATGCCGCTTGTGGCGCTGATCTCCGCAAGCGCAAATAACAAAATTTCAAGGGATTCAGTGAAAACAACATACTGATTTAGACGGGTTTAAACAATCCATACGAAATTCTTTTTTAAGTATAGACCGTTGATTTTGATAAATCACCGAAATGAGTGATGAATGTGAACATGAAAGAAACTAAAACACAATTTTTAACGCCTCTACAAATTGCGATGACCGCGATCAACGCTACTCTCTACGCGACGATGGGAATTGTGACATATTTTGGTATTTTTGCCCCGCCTCCCATAGGCGTTGTTAGATTTTGGCCCGTGGTAGTCATTCCGGGAGTCTTCGCTGCGCTTTTCGGACCATGGGTAGGTGGAATTGGAGCAGCTATCGGGATTTTTGCGAGTGACATGTTTGTTCACGGAAACGCTCTACTAAGCGTAACGGTTGGGGTGCCCTCAAACTTTCTTTGCTTTTACTTGGTTGGTTATATTGCAAGAAAGGAGATAAGTTTGAGAAAGCTTGCGCCTATTCTTGCAATTGGTTTTCTCATATTAGTCGGAGGTATCTATTCAATAGTGGCCTATCTGCCAGAAACTTTCGAATTTACAGGCCTCTCGACAACTAACAGCATTCTTTTGTTCCTTGCCGCTGTTGGCGGGAGCTATGCTTTAATAATTATCATAGCCTCCTTGTGGCCTGAATGGAAGAGTTATGGTGTTGCCTCGGTCATAGGACTCAGCGTAGGAAGTGCAATCATAGGTCTAGGACTCGTGGCTTATCTCAATACGCCATCTTACTTCAGTTTATTGTGGTTTATTTGGACCTTTACCACAGAAGCTCCCTTCCTTCTGTTGCTTGGTCCTCCAATTTTGAAAGCATGTTACAGAGCCTTTCCAAGCATAGAACCTCCCAGAAAGAGGAGCAGATAGCACGTGGCAAAAAAGGCTAGAGCCTTTTCTCCAGCAGGTATTTCCAGTTTTTTCGAGATCTGCGATCGAACACCTGACGGAAAACTCCTCTCTGACTCAAAACATATTGGCTCTCGTGGCGGAGGATTTGTAATCAGCAAAGGGGTTTTAACCGAAGTTAGTCTAGCTGAGGCAAGAGAAAAACAAATTCGCGTGTTTATTAATGGAAAGCTTTCGCCAGAGGCTGAGACAACTAGGGCAGTGGTTGAGGCATTGTTAAAAAAAGTTCCCGAAACGTGCTACGTTACTGTCAGACACCGCGTGAACGTGCCCATTGGGGCTGGTTTTGGGTCGAGTGCCGCTGGTGCCTTGGGCACGGCTCTGGCTCTCAGCAAAGCATTGAATCTCAATCTTACATACAATCAGCTAGGTAGAATAACCCATGTGGCTGAGGTGGATTGTCAAACAGGTTT
>JAOUJL010000157.1 GCA_029883255.1 Candidatus Bathyarchaeota archaeon
CGTATCCAAAAAAATGTGAAGGCTCCTTTTCATAAAAGTAAACTTTAATTGCAATCTAGAGAATTCTATTCTGACCTACATGCCAAAAAAGAAAAAAAGAAAGGAGATCTTGGTAGACACGTCAGTTCTGAAGCGCAGAGAAGAGGAACTTCTTAAGGACACCACAGGACTGGAAAGCTACGATGTTTTCAAAATTTCGGCGAAATTTGGACGACTTTTAGGTCGCTTAGTAGCTGCTGCGGGTATTCTATTTCTCATCCTCTCATTACACATTCTCTCTACCGGTGCACAATTCTTGTTTCTCGGTTCTGAAGTTCTCTTTTTTATTTTTCTAGGTTTTCTTGGTGCAATAAACATCCTTGGTGGGCTGTTGCTCCTGGCAAAAGAATAGATCATAATCTCTTCAAAACACCTTAACATTCAACTTTAATATCTCTCCGCACTCTTATTAACGCGGGATTACGTTTGCGATACTCACTCATTGCAGATGGCTACAAAGAAATTGAAGCCACAACTAAAAGGCTGGAAATGACAACCCTCTTAGTTAAACTCCTCAAACAAACTCCTAAAGACCTAATCGTCAAAGTTGTCTACTTGACACAAGGGAAGCTCTATCCCGACTTTGTTGGAGTTGAGATAGGGATTGCAGAAAAGTTAGCTATACGTGCAGTTGCCAAAGCAACGGGTTACAGCGAAAAAGAAATCGAAGAAAATGTGGAAAAAACAGGGGACCTAGGTGAGACCACAGAAAAATTTTTGGAAAAGAAAACTCAAAGAACGTTTTTTCAAGAGCCACTGACCGTTCACAGGGTATATGCAAACTTGGATAAGATGGCAAAAGCTGAAGGCCCTGGGTCTACTGAACTAAAGATCAGCCTTTTGGCCGGTCTGTTGGCAAATGCTACTCCCAAAGAGGGAAAGTATGTCATTCGCACAGTCACAGGTAGCCTGAGATTGGGAATTGCCGACATGACTGTTCTCGATGCATTGGCTGTTGCGTTTGGCGGAGGAAAAGATGCTCGAAAATATTTGGAGCGGGCGTACAACATTTCGTCTGATTTGGGCAGAGTAGCAAAAACAGTTGTAGAGCAAGGAATGGAAACTGTTAAAAAGTTTGAAGTTTCGCTCGGAGAACCTATTAGACCCATGCAGGCTGAACGACTAAGCTCGCCCATTGAAATTCTTGAAAAGCTCGGAGGAAAATGCATAGCCGAATTCAAGTATGACGGAGAGAGAATACAGGCCCACAAAAAAGGGCATCAAGTCACTCTCTTTTCTCGGCGACTAGAAAACATTACAGATCAATACCCTGACGGCTGTGAACTACTTGAAAATTATGTTCGAGCAGAAGATGCAATCGTTGAGGCGGAATGCGTTGCAGTTGATCCTGACACTGGTGAAATGAGACCCTTTCAGGAATTGATGCATCGAAGACGTAAATACGGCATCGAAGAAGCCATGGAAGAGTATCCCATTTCCCTTTTCATGTTTGACGCTTTGTATATTGACGGAAAAGACTTGACACTAGAACCCTATCCAATTCGACGCCGAAATCTTGAAAAAATAATTGAACAAAGCGATCACATCAAGGTAGCAGACTACATAGTCACGGATAATTTAGATGAACTGGAGCGGTTCTTCGAAAAAGCAGTGCAGAGCGGATGCGAAGGGCTGGTTTGCAAATCAGTAACCAAAGACGCTGTATATCAGGCGGGAGCAAGAGGGTGGCTCTGGATAAAATACAAACGCGACTACAAAAGCGAAATGACTGACACCGTTGACCTAGTAGTCGTGGGAGCATTCCATGGAAGAGGCAAAAGAGCAGGGACATATGGTGCTCTACTTCTTGCCGCGTACAACCCCGAAAAAGATATGTTTGAAACTGTCACCAAATGCGGAACCGGATTCAAAGACGAAGACCTAGAAAAACTCCCGAAAATAATGGAAAAACATCAGATACCACATCGACACCCAAGAGTCAATTCAATGCTTAATGCAGACATATGGTTTGAACCAAAAGTTGTCATCGAAAACATAGGCGCGGAAATAACACTCAGTCCAATTCACGTATGCGCTATGAACGTTATTAGAAAAGGAAGCGGACTGGCCATAAGGTTCCCACGGTTCACAGGAAACTACCGGCTGGACAAGTCAGCTGAAGACGCAACATCTGTTAAGGAGATCATTGAAATGTATAGGAGTCGGCTGAAAAAAGTGGCTGGTTAACATAATGATCAGTTGTGGGCCAACTCAAACTACGCTAAAGATCAAGCATCCACTAACAGAAATAAGTGGGCTAATTATTCTAATTTAATAAGAGGGATGAAAGTGGAGAAACAATGGCTTGAAAAGAATGTGGATTTAGATGCGCTTGCTGAACGCATAAGACCATTTTTTCATGAAACAGATTTTGAAACTATGGTTGAAAAGAAGCAAGAAGGATATATGATTCAAGCAAATAGCAAAATTCCGAACTTGAAGTTAAAAATTGACATAAAAATTCTAGGTCAACCAGACGATTTTACGGTGGAGTTTTCAACTGGAAGTAGAGGAGGATATTTTTCACCCTCAATGATAGCGGGATACCTAACAACAATATTCGGAGGAGGATACCTTATATCTAGGGAAGCCAAGAAGCGAGAAGCCCTAGACATGCTTGAAAACGACTTCTGGAAACACACGCAAATGCTAGTGGCAGATCTAGTGAATTCAGGGACACATGCAAAGAGGCAAAGCAAAACTTCAGCTTCCTAATGACCCAACTATTTTTCAAACTCTCCTAGCAATGAGCTATAATTCGGTGAAGAGGGCGCTCTACGGCTTTGTAATCATAAATGTTGTTAATATCTCAGGGCAGTATGGCGTTCCACAGATTTGAGGCAAATCAGTGTAAGCGTTAGCATATGCGGTTCCTACGCCAACATATGCCCATTTTGGAATCTGCAAGTCTCCTATGAATATTTCAGTTGTACCAGACGGAATGAGCCAATCGTGCAACACGACATGCCCGATGGGTACGTCGCATTCGTCATAAACTGTAAGGGTGAATGTGGCGATTTTCGAGGTGAATGCCATGTTCTTTATGGTTATGTTGAAGTGTATGTGCTCGCCTTTTGTGAAGCTGCTCTTAGGGCTACCGTATGTATCGGCTGTCTTCACTTGGGTTGCTTCTATGAGCCAACCGAACTTGAATGTGCAAGTGTCATTAACTTTTGTCTCGCTGATTTCAACCGAACCGTAAATGATCCATTCACCGAAGAGGGATTCCGCCTCTTCGGCTTCCCATGGTATTCTGAAGCTGGATGTGGCAATGCCTTCTGTATTGCTTGTGGCCGTTCGGAAGATAACAGGTTCATCGCTAGGGTTTTTCACCTCGAAGACCACAAGCTTGTTTTGTATTGGTTCGCAATTATGTGACACGTAAGCATAGAGGATAACCTTCTCTTGAGGACCAAAGGAGTCGCTTGGCATGTTTGGTCCCTTCCCACTGTAAGGGTCGAGCTTCTGGGTGTAGATGTCAATCGCAGGGCCTATACATGGTGGCTGCGGGGGAGGAGGGACAAACTGATACCAACCATCAATTACTGTGTGAGGGATTGGCTGACCTGTTGGATCATTAAGCTCTGTATCGATCAGGTCTAAATCGCATGCTACAGTCTCTGGGTAAACGGTTGCGTATGTGACTCTAAACTTGATGGTTGCCAGTATTCCGTTGCCGTCAGCGGGAGGTGTAGAAGCTAAGAGTGCAATGTTTATCAGTACGTAGCCTTCTGGATCGTGTATTTCCATTGTGGTGGAGGTGCTTTCAAAGCTCTTGAGGAAAGGTCCTTCTGTGACGTTGATGGCATTCAAGAGCGTTGTGTTATAGCCTAGCTTGAACTTGAAGGAGGAGAGGCGGGTGACGTTGGCGATAACTACATCAATGAGAAACTCTTCGTCCAAATAGTATGCGGTGTAATCCAAAGAATACAACTCGGACAAATGAACGGTTATGGTTTCA
>JAOUJL010000158.1 GCA_029883255.1 Candidatus Bathyarchaeota archaeon
TCGTTGCAGAGGATGAAAAAACATACTTTGTAGATCTTGAACAGGCCACAAGAGATGGAAATCAGGTATGGGACATCGCCGAATTTCTTTATTATTCGGGTCACTACGTTTTCCCAATTTTTACTTCAGACTCTGCGGAACTCATCGCAAAAGAATTTATTGGAGGATATCTTGAAGCAGAAGGAAGAAAGGAAACGGTTAAGAGGGCAGCGTCTGCACGGTATACAAAAGTTTTCAGCGTCTTCACACCCCCACATGTTGTTCTGGCTATTTCTAACATTTGCAAGAAGATGGGTGGAGGATGAACCATGTCAGATGATAAACAACTCTCGTGTTTTAGAGTGGGGTGAACGAAATCGGTGGCAACAAGACACTTTTGGAAGACGGAAAAGTGTATACAATTTAAATATGAGCGTCTCAGTGCTAGGCTAACCGCTAGACAAGAAACCGTCACATGTTTGAAATTCGTCTTCTGAGACCCATCCTTCGGCTCGTAACTCTTTTAGTCCTTTCTTTATACTTTCACGCAATGTCTTCGTTCGTAAAATGTTGACCCGAATTCCTGCATCGCTAAGTTCTTTTTCAAACACGGGATTTTGTTCAATTACGGTAAGGAGTTGGTTGAGAAGATTGGTTGTCGGCTTTGAACGAGGCTGAAGAAGCGACTTTATCTTGGTGGCACCAAGAACCCCCCTAAATTTTGTTGTGATTCCCATGCTGCTTGCGATTGATGGGGGATACAATGCGTATCTTTTCTTTGATTCTGTCTGGTAACAAACAAGATAAATTGGAATATGTACTAACCCATACTTTCTTCGTCTCTCTGGTATGCCCATCCCATCAAGTTTATCCAATGCCGTCCTCTTCAGCTGTACAAGCTTGTCGATTTGGTCTATCATCATGGAAGTTGAATCTTCCAGCGATTTCGTTTCTTGCTGGATCATTCGAATTTTACCATCCCTAGAAGCTTCAAGGTCTCTCAAGGGCTTCATAGCCTCCTCAGATTGGGCATCACATTCCGACCTGATTTTAGATATCTCCTGTTTCTTAGCAGCGTTGACGTTCTCTATTTTTTTGTCTATCTCCTTAACCATTCTCTCCAATGTGGAAAGCTTTTTTCTGCAAGATTCAGCATCTTGTCTCCATTGCTGTTCGCCCGCCGCATCTTTGTTAAGCTTGCTGGCTCGTATTTCTGCTTCGCAACGTTCGGTTTTGGCGGTTGTACTTTGCATGGTTTTTTCAAGTTTAACGCGTTCGCGATAAAGGCGGTGGAGTTGACTTTCGAATTTCTTAGAGGATCCCGTGATTTTGCGATCGTATTTTTTTTGATTTTGGCGTATCTTCCACATTATTGAGGGTTTGAGGAGGGCGATTTTCTCGTTGAATTCCTTCTGAATTTCTCCAACTTTTTCATGATTAGCTTTTATGTGCATTCTTGTGGTGGTGCTTAGTATTTTCATACTTTCAAGTAGGTTTTTTATGTCTTCCTTCAGTGTGGCTCGAAGATTAATGAAATCTTGGATGAAAGATGAAAGCGTAAATTCGTCAATGACAGGGGACAAAAGAGCCTTATCGATTACAGACTTCTTAATCGCCTTAGCTTCTGGAAGATAGGAGACGAAGTCTTGGATGAGGTCGGGGCTTGTGATGAGGCCTTCTATTATCTTTTCTTCCGTACTTGTGAAGCCTTGAAAGTAGTTAAGGTTGTCAGAGAGAAACGCGGAATACGCTTCACGTGTTACTGCGCTACCTTGGGCATTGTTGACAAACACTTTTGCGTCGGGCAACACATCGTACAGCAGCGTGTATGTCATAGCACCGATTCCATCAAACAACAAGCTTCTTCCTTTCCAAGGAACCAACCACATGGGATAACAAGTCTCAGCAATGAAAATTAGCTCCTCAGGCTTCTTTCTTCTTAAAATGAAACCTGTACCTTTCCTCCTATCCATTTCAGCCAAGCAAAGTACAGCCGCCATTTCCATTCTTTTTGTAAAGGCTTTCTCACGATCCCTTGCAGGAACAGCGAAGGGAAGGACAAACCTTTTTACGTTTTGAGCCACTTTTTTCACCGAGACTTGATGTACATTGTTGTTTTTTCTTATATATTATAAATGTCGTGCATACATGAACATAATTTTAGAGCAAACTATCCAAATGGTCTAAAGGATTCATAATTTTTTTGTTCAGAAAATGATGTTAAAAGGGTTAAATAAAAAGGTTATAGGTCTCGTTCATAATTGTGTTTCTGGCTCCGTTTGCGTTTCAGGTCAAGTTTTGGAAGATTATCTCTCTCTTATGATCCCCCTACCTAGGGGGGGAGACGTTTGGAAGGGTTTTGTTTGGGGTTCTTTAGGTTCTTTCACCTTTACAAATTTCTTCTTCTTCCTGCGATATCTGCCTGTGTGCCTCTTGTAAATTTCCACTAGTCCCTTGTTCTTTAGGTTGATGACTGCTCCAACCATTCTGCGGTCCGGCATGTTCTTTGGCTGAATTTCTCCAACCTTTTTTATAAACTCGTAAGTTTTCTTATCTATTTCTGTCAAATCCTTGAGCTTCATCTTGTTGCTCCCATAATCTCGTCGCACCCTATCTTGATGATCACTTTGTTTAGGTTAGACTATAATGTATTGCTTGGTGGTTTGATAAGATTTTTTTCTTCAGGTAGTTCAAGACGGGAGTTCGAACGGCGCCTTACCAGAGTTCATGGTAGCCCGGGAGAGATTCGAACTCTCGTCAGCGGGTCCAGAGCCCGCCATGCTTAGCCACTACATTCGGCGGAAAGAATTTCTTCATCCTCCACCGGGCTTCTGTTTTCCGGGCTATGTGAAAAAGTATCTTTCGCTTCTATAAGTCTCTTGTTGTCTTCTGTCAAGCCAATTACCCAATGTTCAAGCTAGGCCGATGAGCGGATGAACCTATTGATCAAATCTTTCCTTTGCCGGCGAACATTGAGTATTGTTTCTTTAGCTAGTCTCATAGTTTTGTCTGCCTCTTTGCGATCCACATCATTTACATCAAAAGCTTCAACAGCGTTTTCATAGACTCCCCTTGTTTCTTTTGAGCCTCTCAGCGAACGGAGAAGAATGGTGTAATCGAGCTTGATTCCCTCGTCGGCTGATGTTAGCCAAGCGTAATTTTCAAGCATGCCAATAAGGGTGTGAAGCACGTAGTGGGATGCTTCAGCATACATTCCTTGGTCAAGAAGAGTATATGACCGATCAACCATGCCTTTTAAGAAACTGCGCTTTCCATAGTATCCTAACATAGTTCTGACCGTAAAGTGTAAAGAATTAAGTGTAGAGGCATTTCCCCTCATAAAAGTTGCAGCATCCCCCCAAGTATCCTTGACCAAGCCAATTTTTTTCTCAACATCACAACGATCCAGTTTGGACAAACGCGCTATAGTAAGGTAATCGTTAAAAAATTCGGGCATTTCCAATTTTTCTGCTGACTCTTCAAGGGCTCTGATGAAGCGGCTGTTAGAGATGGATAACAAACTGAGTTCTATTAAGGTCTCTAGCATGAATTCCACTCCTATGCCTGCAAATATACAAGCACTTTGAAAATCTCCCCTAGCGTGAGCTGAGGTGGCTCTGCTCAGGTATATATCCGATTCTACGACATATGCCTCGGTTCGAACGTCGACACGTTCAGGCTTTCGATACGCTTTGGACATCCACAGCTTAGCGTTCGCCAACGACCAGTCTCGATCGTACAAAATGTAAAGTTCATGGAGTCTCTGATCAATTTCGGGTGGAACTAGGCCTATAATCCATTTCTTAGGGATGTAGTTCAAGTCAATAAACAAACCATCAGGTTCGAGACGATCTACATACTCATAGTCAAAGTTCTGTTCATCTATGATTAACAGGTCTACGTCGCTACTTGGGTCGGCGTCGCCACGACTCCAGCTTCCAAACAGACCAATCCCTGAGACCGCTTCTTGTTCTCTCAATTTTTGAACAAGTTTCTCTAGG
>JAOUJL010000159.1 GCA_029883255.1 Candidatus Bathyarchaeota archaeon
GCCCCCTCATTCTGGACCGCAAAATCCAGATAAACAAGGAGAAATGGCATGGAACAACCGTTGAATTTTGGCTGGAAGGAGACTATCTCCGAGCCATGCCCAAAATTTTGGAATATTTGAAACAGACAGCATTAGTGACACCGTACGCAAATATAACTTTCATCGATCCTAAGGGACGTTTATATAAGTTCACCCGTGCCACAACGAAAATGCCACCTCCACCCAAAGAAACATTGCCTCATCCATATGGAGTTGATGTGGAAACTATCCAACGCCTCATACGAATCACTTCGTGCCGAAACATGCTCGACTTTATGAAAACACACTTCCACAGGGTCGGCGAGAACATCGCACATCACTTTCTAGAGTTTGCTGGGATAAGCGAGAAAAAAAATCCAAAAAAATTGAAGCCTCAGGAAATCGTGAGGCTTGTACGAATGATGAAGAAATTTAAGGGCTTCCTTCCTCCAGATGCAAGTTGCTTGGCTCCGTTAGGTGAAGAACTGTTGAAGGCAGGAATTCTTAAAGAATTGAAACCAGAGTTCACTGCGGTTTTCCAACGCAAACCCTCAACTTATTCTGGGCATCCTTTCATTGTAGAGACGGCGATTGCATATGGGGGAGATGTACCGAAGAAGGACGATCCTCCTGTATATCGATTTGCTAACAGGATTCCATTGTTATATGACGAAGCTAGTGACGTTTCAGTAAAAGTTATAAGATCCATCAACTGGCGAAGATACAAGGCTTTACCTGACATGCCCATCGCTATTCTAGTACATGTGTGTAGCACGAAGGTTCCCTATAAAACTGTAGGTAAAGAGTTTATAGCGGACAGACCAGAAGTGAGTAGGGAAATTCTGAATGGTATCCGCGAGGTATCCCGTCAACTGCAACATTTTTTGACGAAGCGAGAACACGTTGAGAAAGAAAGAAGGCGACTATCCGTTTTTTCCAAGTATTTGCCCAAAATCGCCCAGTTCTCCACAGAACTGGCTGGAAAAGAAAAAACACCTGACATTAAAAAACTGTTAAGTAGTGTGAGAAAACTTGAAGAAGGAAAATGAAAGTTCGGTTACGGACAAGCGAAAGAAAACTTTAACCGGCCTAAGAAACTTTGGAGCAAAACTTTACGGCCAGATGGAAGAAGGTGTTTTCCCGTGGATAAAGATGCCAAGCCGATCCATCGAAAACATCTTTTACAGCCCAGAGATTCGGCAATACATTTTAGGAGACAAAGCTGTACGCAGAAGTTCCCGGAATATACGTCACATCCGTCCTCTTACGCAACTGGTTTGGGCTGCCTACTTTGCTCATGAACTTACACAGCGTCAGAAGACTTCTACCCTTCGTGATGTGTATTATTCGGCACAAGCATATGACATGTCGTTCAAGGACCAACCGGAATCCAACAATATCATAACTGACCTTGAAACCGTGGCGGGTTTCTCTCGGGAGGACTTCAACGTTTTTCCTGAAGAACGTTCAGCCATCTTCGGTGACTTAACCATCGAATACACAGTTCCCGGCTATGAAGGTAGACAACTAAATTTAACATCGCATCCCGACGGAATGATGATAGGCCCAGCGCTTACTTCTGCAACTTTCGTCAAAACTGGCGCGGACATGGTTATAGCTATTGAGAAAGGAGGTTTATTCACACGTTTCATAGAGGAGGCGGTTCACAAAAAATTCAATGCACTCCTTGTGCTTACAGCAGGTCAAGCCCCCCGTGCTACAAGACGTTTTATTCATAGACTAAACAAAGAGTTAGACCTCCCAGTACACATATTCACTGACGGCGATCCGTGGGGAATGCACATTGCGATGGTTATTATCTCAGGATCGGCGAACGCAGCCCATCTCAGAGAGTTGACTACTCCTGATGCCACTTGGAGCGGTATGTGGGCAACTGATATCGTGGATTATAAGCTACCAAGTGATGCGTTGACTAACATAGATATCAAACGCCTCCACGAACTGCAGAAGGACCCACGTTATAAAGGAAAGCTTTGGCAAAGAGAGGTGAAGAAATTTTTGAAGATCAAGAAGAAGTCCGAGCAAGAAGCTTTCAGTAGATACGGATTAACATACATTGTTGATGAATATCTGCCAGCGAAGCTGAAAGAGACTAGCTGATTTGGTCTTCGTAAAGTGCCCTACTCATCGGTATTTTAATAAGGTTAAAATAACGCTTTCACAACCTGAAGCCTAGAATAGAGGGTAGGACATGAGCGAAGAGATCGGTACCGGATTAACTATAGCCGAGAAACTCTCTGGGTTAATAGCTATCCTCATAGGGGCGATAACCATCTATTTTACGTATACTAGTCCCCCTTCGGGATACGTTAAGCCTTTCTCCGGCATCTTCTTAGTCGCTGGCTTTGTATTAATAGCAGTTGGCGTTGTTTTAGTATTAGCAAGGGCTGAATAGACATAATTTTGGCGCCGCCGGACGGATTCGGACCGTCGACCAACTGGTTAACAGCTTCAACCTCTGATAGAAATTCTATCAAAGTCAGTTGCTCTACCTAACTGAGCTTTCGCCCACGTTTGTGTTGCGTGTACGGCGGCTTTATTTTTCAGCGGCACCGTTTAATTTGACACTTTGTAGCGATATTTAAAGTTTGGTTGCGGAGATGACGAACTTCAGATGCGCACGCATAATATACAAGTGGTTCCTTTGGCGAAAGAGGAATTAGAAAACCTTTTGATGTTGAAGAACTATTCAATTAACCAAAGAAGGTATCACCATGAGTTGGGGAATTAGAAACCGTTTGGCACGACTAATACAACCTGATGGCCATTGCTTGTTTTTGCCTATAGATCACGGATATTTTCAAGGACCTACTACAAAATTAGAAAAGCCAGGCGAAACTGTCAAACCACTTCTCCCTTATTGCGACGCGATTTTTGCCACGAGAGGAGTACTGCGTTCATGTATAGATCCAAATAGTAAAACACCCATCATTCTAAGGGTATCTGGCGGTACGAGCATTGTTGGAGAAAATCTGGCCAATGAAGGAATAACCACATCTATAAAAGAAGCTCTACGTCTTAATGCGTCAGCCGTGGGTCTTTCTATCTTTGTTGGTAGCAAATATGAACATCAGACATTACTAAATCTTTCCAGACTCGTTAATGAGGCTGAAGAATATGGAATTCCTGTAATGGCAGTCACGGCTGTGGGTAAGGAGTTGGGAAGAAGAGAAGCCCGTTATCTTGCTTTGTCCTGCAGAATCGCTGCTGAACTGGGTGCCAGAGTAGTAAAAACTTACTGGTGTGAAAACTTTGAAAAAGTTGTAGAGGGTTGCCCTGTTCCAGTCGTTATGGCAGGTGGACCTAAAGTAGACACAGAACTTGAGGTATTTGAATTTGTTTATGATGGTATTCAAAAAGGCGCTATAGGTGTAAATCTAGGAAGAAACATTTGGAAAAATGATTACCCAATTGCAATGATCAAGTCTATAAGAGCAGTAGTTCACGAAAATGCTACCGCAAAAGAAGCAAATGAATTGTTTGAAAGCCTCAAGAAAGAAGAAACAGGATAGTTGCTGGTATCATGCAAGTAGCGATGTATTACAACAATAAAGACATTAGAATAGAGGAGATGCCAAAACCAGAAATCGGTCCCAATGAATTACTGGTAAAAACTATGGCCTGTGGCATCTGTGGCAGCGATGTAATGGAGTGGTATCGCATCAAGAAGGCGCCGAGAGTCCTAGGACATGAGATGACTGGAGAAATTGAAGAAACCGGAGATAATGTGAAAGATTTCAAAGTTGGGGATAGAGTTTTTGTATCCCACCATGTCCCCTGTAATAAATGCCTATATTGTTTGGACGGTCAACATACTGTATGCGAAACTTTACACAACACGAACTTTGATCCTGGCGGGTTCTCTGAATTTGTTCGTGTGCCAAAGATAAATGTGGAATATGGAACATTTTTGTTACCTGATGAAATATC
>JAOUJL010000160.1 GCA_029883255.1 Candidatus Bathyarchaeota archaeon
CCGAGTGGGAGACGTTTCGAGAGAAATGATGTCTTTGGATTATTCTTCAGTGTAATATCGTTTCTTTTCATTGTCACCGGAATAATTTCGGGGTTTGACTATAAACTTGCGGTTGGCATTGGAATAATGTTATATGGATTTGGCTATTTTTTGGTTCACGATATCTTCTTTCATAAACGGATAAGAATTAGATATACCCCAAAAAGCAACTATTCAAAACGAGTTTTACACGCACATGCCGTTCATCATCAAAGAAGCACATCAAATACTGGTGTCAGTTTTGGGTTCCTCTATGCGGGTAAAGAATATGCAGTATAGAAAGTAACATGTCTGCATACATGCATTAAATGGAAAATCCACATGGGTGGGAGAGTACTCAAGAACTCGGGTGCATGAATACAAATCTCTCCTGGCCCACTTTTCAATTCTCTCGCTACACTGCAAACATTTTTTAGTGGTTACTTGCTTTGAAGATCCCAGTTCTATCAATGACATAAACATATTCAAAGTCGGCCTCCACTAGCTCTCTGGCTTCGTTGACTGTTCTGGCTACTTTTGAAACGTATTCGTCTTAGGCTGGGTTAACCAGTTGCGTATAGATCAACGCGTTCTTTATGTATTTGTGGCCTAGAAAAATCATGATGTATAAGATGCCTTTTGTTTCGTGGCAGTGCATAGTTGCTTTCCAGCGGCGTAGGGTGCGGAAACACATCCGCTTCAACCTAAGAAGGCTGGCTGGTACTTTAGATAGCTACTTAACATTAAGTTTGTCATTTGTATTATTGCTATAATTGCGAAGTCTTTGGCGAAAATCTCTCCCAACTTGAGTATTGATTCTGTGCTATCTTCCAAATCTTCAAAGAGTACAGATCGTTTTTGAATTATGCGAAGGGACATATAGGCTACAAGTGCAGTAAAGACAAGGAAGTAAAGCATATTCAAGTTGAATAGGATGCCGACGAGAACCATAAGCGGAATGAGACAGTAACCTAATACAATTGTAACATGAAGCCCACGCCTAAAATCCAATACAATTAGCATCGTTTTTGCACGCGTATGAAAATCTGAAGCATAATCCGCCAAGTCTTCCCACAAACTGTTTACTGCTGTTGTAATGCCGATGAGAAGCATCAGAGACCACACTTCAGCGGAAAAGACGTTGAAGAAGGCAGCGACTATTAGAATAGGAATAGCTCCAACAGAAAAGTTCACCAGAGGTTTGCATATCGTTTGTCTTAGTCTGAAAGGTGGAATCGAATATAGAACACCAGCGAAGATTCCCATCAGAATAAAAACAGTCACTAATGGAATCCCAGTAATCACACCCATGCTTATAGACAAGCTAGAAAAGAAGATGGATATATACAGTCCGAGTCTTCCAAGACTCCTTGTGTATTCCGCCTTAAGAGGATCTGATTTCACATCCAAATCAGCGTCACAGATATTATTTATGGCATCCACTCCACTCCATCCACAGAACACGATGAAACCGAGATAAATTGCTTGAAGCCAAGCAAGGTTCTCTTTAATTAGAAATGTTGCCCCCATAGATACCATAAAAAGCATGAACCCTCTTTCGACGGAAATGAATTGGGCAAAACCCTTTGCATTGGGAAACATATCTGTTTCTTGGATGCATTACATAAAAAGTTTGCCCATTTGTCTCTTTAAAACTGAGTAATAAGCCTTTTAATGCAAATTGTCTGAAATTTAAAGCGAGAAAGTCGGGCATCTTAAATAATCATGTCCTAAATTTCGAAACTGGGCTAAGAATCAAGCCAGAAACAATAAAGAATGGGGATGCGGAAGATATCACCAGTACACGATGAGTTCAAAACCCCCCTTGGAGATAAAAATAAGAAAGATTAGAGCTAGTATTAGGCAATCGATAATAGCCGCCAACTTTTGTTATAAGAAAACCAAAATGATTGATGACCCAAAATAATGTTTACCGAAAGTTTATAGTAAATTCATTTACTAAAGGATAGTAATCCTCGCAGGTGGAAATTATTGTTAGGACCGATTCGAACAACTGCTGAGAAAATAAGACGGCTTGAAATTCAAGGTGCCAGAAACGTTGCCATCGTTGCCATAAAAGCGATAGAAACTCTGGCAAAGGAAACAAAAGCGAAGAAACGGAAGGAATTTCTGAAGGAACTTGCAGAGGCTAAGGAAATTCTTTTTGTTTCAAGAGAGACGGAACCGCTCATGAGAAACGCTGTTCGATGGCTAACAAGTCGGGCAGAAAGAAACGGCAAGGAAACGGTCAAGGAGCTAACAGAAATAGTCTCCTCGGCTTCGCAACAGTTTCTAAAAAACCTTGAAAATTCAAAAGAAAAAATCGCCGAGATAGGAGCCAGAAGAATTAAAAATGATTCGGTGCTTCTCACTCACTGCCACTCTTCTACAATTACCCACTTGCTGAAAAAGGCTAAAGATGAAGGAAAATCCTTTGAAGTTATATGCACAGAAACGAGACCTCTATTTCAAGGCAGAATAACAGCGGAAGACATGCTAAAATTACGGGTAAACACGACCTTGATTGTAGATTCGGCTGCCCGCTTTTTCATGAATGAAGTTGACTTTGTAATTGTAGGAGCAGACGCCATAACTTCACAGGGAAACGTGATAAACAAGATTGGAACAAGCATGATCGCCCTCGCGGCTCACGAAGCCCGAACACCCTTCTACGTGGTTTCTGAACTTTTGAAATTTGACCCTGTAACGATGTACGGCGATTACGAAAAAATAGAGGAAAGAAGCCCAAACGAAATTTGGAAAAACCCTCCAAAAAACCTAACCATAAGAAATCCAGCGTTTGACGTTACAAGAAGAGATTTTATTCACGGCATAATTTGCGAAGAGGGAATAATCTCTCCCCACTCAATAATCGAGGTTATGCACAGAAAATACCCGTGGGTTTTCGAGTAGCGTATTTTCACCACATTTGCAACGCTATTTCAAGTTCCCTTCGCGTTTCAGCATATTTACGTAAAGGTATGCCTCTTAGAGCTGCATCCACCGCTTGTCTCATGGCTTTTGCCCCCGCAACTGTTCCACCTCTGTGACCATGAATACCTCCTCCAGCTTGGATAACGAAGTCTTTTCTGAAAAACTCGATTAGTGCCGGAACTAATCTTGGATGCAAACCTCCTGAAGCAACGGGTAAAACCGGCTTTAAACCATTCATTTCCCTTTCGCAAGCTTCAAGGTTCTCTGCCACTTCCTCTCTTGTCTCAAACATTTTTCCAACAATCGTGCCTACGTGAAGCTGGTCTACACCTATTATTCTAGCTATTTTGGCTATTACTCGCATTGAAATCCCATGTTTAGGATTTCTAGTAAATGCTGCATGTCCAGCCCTGTGCGCGTGAATTACAAGGTTAAAATCTTGTCCACGTAGCGTTTGCAAAGTAGCGAAACCACATGTTAAAATGTCAACCATAACGTATTCTCCACCGTGGTCAAGCACGAACTCCGCCCTTTTCAGCATCTCCTTCGTTTCTGCCGTGATGTTAACCATGTAAACTTTTCTTTCACCAGTTTCTTCTTCAGCCTTGTCTCTACTCTCCAAAGTTTTTATGACGCGATCTTCAAAAGGGTTGAACCTTTGACTGCTTAAGTTCTCATCATCTTTTACTATGTCGCATCCTCCAACCCAAGCTTCGTAGGCAACTCTTGCATGATCAAGTGTTTTCAACCCGAGTTTAGGTTTAATTATCGTTCCTACCAGTGGACGATCGTACACCTTCAAAATCCTGCGGACTCCTTCAACACCATATTTTGGTCCCTTGAAGCTTCTGATAAGTTCCACCGGAAGGTGAATGTCGTTAAGCCTTAAACTTTTAAGGGTTCTTAACCCGAAAATATTTCCTGCAACGCTACTTAATAGATTGGATATGTTTCCCGGCTCGAAAAGTTCTAGTGGATAAGCTATTTTAGTGCTATTTCCTTCTA
>JAOUJL010000161.1 GCA_029883255.1 Candidatus Bathyarchaeota archaeon
AGAATTAGGCCGTCGGAGCGGTTTGCTATCTAAAGCTTCTTTGCTTTCTGTTATTTCCTTTATAATATCTTAATCGTGGCTCTCAATATCGCGTTGCAAATCTTATAGTAGATAGCAAGAATGGTGCCTATCAACGCAACTCATGTTTTCAAAATTTCTTGAGAAAGATTCCTTATCTTAACCGTCCTCTGTTCTCTTTTCTTCATCTCCCGCAAGACCACTTTATCTTCCTTAAGCTCCTCAGCTCCCACAATAACAGCGTGGGTAACCCCCTTTCTATTCGCATCTTGTAAAGCCTTAGAAACCGTGCGTCCCATAACCTCAACCTCAACTGGTATGCCTACTCTTCTCAAAACTAATGAAAGTTCAAGAACTCTTGCTCTCGGTTTCTCGCCGATAGGAATAATCACAATTCGTTTTCTTTCTGAAATTTTTGGAGAACCTTTCTGCTTTTTCACAGCAAGCGCAAGACGGTCTATTCCTTGTGCTACTCCCACAGCTGGAGTTGGTTCACCTCCAAAGAGTTCTATGAGTTTGTCGTAGCGCCCTCCGCCACTCAATGCTATATCCATATCAGGAACATAGGGCTCAAATATCATACCCGTGTAGTATTCAAGACCGCGCGCGAACCCCGCCTCAATCAACATCTCAAACTTGGCGTCGCTTTCTTTTGCAAATTCAGTGATTTCCCGCAGATTTTCCACAGCAGCAACAGCGCTTTCATAATCTCTGACATTCTCCTCTATCTTCTTAAGAATACGAGAGACGTCTTTTCCTCTTGTCTCCAAAATTTCTTTTAGAGTTGTTACACATTTTTGCGAAACACCAAATTCTCGCGTTGCTGTAAGCGCTTCGTCCCACTGTTTTTTATCCAACAACTGCATGATCACGTTCTGTTGTTCTTTTTTCACATTTTCTTGAGCTAAGATTCCACGAATAATTCCAACGTGTCCAATCTTAAGCCAGTAGTTGCGCAAACCCAGTTTTTCCATCAAATCGTAGGTGAGCATCAGAATCTCCGCGTCAGCTTCCGGTTTGCTGGAGCCTATGAGTTCGTAGTTAGCTTGCCAAAACTCTCGAAAGCGTCCATACTGCGGTTCATCATAACGATAGAGGCTTCCCACGCAGAAGAGTCTCATCGGCTTAGGCTCATTCCTCATCTTAGTTGCCATTAACCTAGCTATAGAAGCGGTGAACTCTGGCCGTAGAGCTACCCTTCGACCACCTAAGTCCTTAAAGGCATACATGCGCTTTCGAATTTCTTCACCGGATTTTGCCGCCAGAAGATCATACGATTCCACGACTGGAGTGATGACCTCTCCATAACCGTAGAGTTGAGCAAGATCTCTCGTAACCTGTTCTGTATACCTCATTCTTTCCGCTTCTTTTGGCAGAAAATCCCTCATTCCCCGAACTGTTCTAAACGTTGACATTTCATCACTTCATTGCGCGTTTTATTTCAGAGTCAGTTGCGAAAGAGAGTAATACACAACTTCTCCTCTTCTGTTTATAACTGCCAAAACCAACTTCTTTTTTAGACTTTGAACATACCGCAGAGAACGTGCCAATTCTTCCATAGAAACCGGTTGTCCCTCCTGAATTCCAAAGATCAGGTACTTGGCAGTTTCCTTCCCATACTCTCCCCGTTCATACACGCGAAAGTCTATTCCTAATCCGAAGCCTTCTCTTGCAACGTATCCTCGGCTCCGTAAGTCTCGATATATTAAATATCTGGCCCAAGCATTTTCATCAATGGATTGAAAACGTTGGAGGAGAGTTTGAAAATTTACCTTTCCTCCAGTTTTCTCATTTTTAACCTCGATGATTCCCTTACTGAGCAGAAACAACGCCTCATAAAAAATCAGCATCAACCCCTCGTTTTCAGGCACGCCGTAACCTCGTGAGGACAATTCTTCAATGTCTTCTGGTGAAGAAACAAGAACACCCTTTTCTCTAAGTGAAGCTTCTATCCTTAATTCTGCGTTGCGATCTGCTTCAGCTGCACGTTTCGATTGCTTCAAGGCTGTAATCCAACCGATCATATTTCTAACCGTATCATCCGTCGTTTAGGATTTAAACCCTCTTAACCATTTCCGCCTAAACATCACCCGCAGATTGGTTCAATTCAACTAATAGCTTGTTCTTTAACCCCTTCGGTTTGGTTTTCACTATCTTGACTTGAGAGATGTTGTGAAACCAGAGAAACCTTTTCAGTGTGGTTGCCAATCTAACAACAAAGGATTCATCAAAGCGTTCTTCTTCCAAAAGCAAGGAATTTACGATCATCGTTTTGTTCGCTCTGTCCAGTTTCGGATCGATTCTTCCGACAAACCTTGTGCCATGAAGGATTGGTAGGGCGTAGCAGCCAAACTGCCTCTTCTCCGGAACCTTGTAGATCTCCCAAGCGTAAATGAAGTCAAATACTTCGGAAATCATCCTCCGATTCCAGAGTAGGTTGTCAAGGGGAGCGACAAAATGGATTTTTTCTTCGGGAAGGGGATTTTCTGCTGCTTTGAGAGCGTTTAGATATTCTGCTGAAACGTAATAGAGATGTTTAACGCCTTCGATTTTCACGGGACAGATTTTTCCATCTTTAACCATTTTTTCTACTACTAGCTTACGCTGTGGAGCTTTAATCGGAAGCCAGCCGAACCTCCAATCGCGCACATCAACAAACCCGTAAGCCCTCATGTACTTCTCGATCATGAACAGATTGTATTCCTCTCTGTTGGGCACCTCAATGTTTATGTCTTTAGGCAAGATGCGCTCCATCAAGTCATAGTATCGACGCTTTCGCTCCACACGGTGGATCATCACCTCGCCACAGATACAAAGCAGATTTAGAACATCCCTAGCTGTTTTACTCCCCACTTCTCCTTCCCGCCTAAAATCCTGTGCGCACTGCGGGCCATCAATGTCGATCACTGAGAGAACATGAGAGATCGCAGGTTTCAGTTTCTCTCGCCTAGCTTTGAGACGTTCATAGAAGGGAGAATGAAACTCCATGTAATTCTGCATCTGATAGCGAAAATAACGGAACTCGTTCATGGGGATGATTGATCTCGCGTTGCACCAGTATTCAAACACCGCTCTGTCCTTATAGAGTAACGCTTCCAGATAGGAGGGTTTATAGTCGCTTACTCTGTTGTGGAGGACCAGATGATGGTTGCGGTGTACAATACTAACAGGATCGATCTGGACACACTCCAGTCGCTTGATTGTCTCCAATGTTCCAGTTTTTTCCTTTCCTTGGTGGAATCCCTGCTTAGTGATGAGAAATCGTCTGGCAGTTTCCTTTGAAATCGCATGCTGATCCATTTCGTCTCTTTTCCGCCTTCGTCTGCTAATTTCTAGAGTTTAAACATTGTTATCGTGTGAATAACCAGCTCGGCTATGCTTTTAAACCGTCACAAGTCTTTCAAATTCGGCTGCAGATAAGACACCGGTTTCACATATGATAGCGCTTACGTATTTCATTGGAGTAATGTCGAACGCTGGATTCAACACTTTCACTCCAATTGGAGCAATTCTTTGAGAACCAACGTGCGTTACTTCCTCAGCATTTCTCTTTTCAACAATCACATCTTTTGAAGTATGGGCCATATCAAACGTTGATTTAGGGGCGGCGACATAGAATGGAACATTGTGTTCGTGAGCCAGCACCGCGATGGTATACGTGCCGATTTTGTTTATCACAGCGTCTCGAACTATCCTGTCAGCCCCCACTACAACCTTATCTATTAACCGTTTAGACATAGCGTATCCCACCATGTTGTCTGTAATCAATGTAACCGGAATGCCGTCGCGTTTCAGCTCGTATGCCGTCAGTCTAGCACCTTGCAGTTTAGGCCTCGTTTCGGTGGCAATCACTTTGATTTCCTTGCCTTGCTCCCACGCAGTTCGTACAATTCCCAGCGCAGTGCCGTAATCAACAGTAGCTAGACTGCCTACGTTA
>JAOUJL010000162.1 GCA_029883255.1 Candidatus Bathyarchaeota archaeon
TGGGCCGAAACGTTCGCGCCAAACATGTCCTGGTGCTTTTTTTGTCCAAAGAATCTTCACCTCTTCTGGTGCCAAGCCTGCTGTGAACATGTCGATCATCTTCAGATTCTGGTCTCTGTCTGAAATGACGACTCTTCTCCAGCCGAGTCTCTTGATTGCTTCTGCAATTAGTTTGAGTCGTTTACGCAAGTCCTTGGTTCGCATCATCTCGGTGGAGCTTTTCATCAGAGCGGCTAATTTGCTAGAGCGTTTTTCAACCTCTTGAATCAGTTCCTTCAAGTTGTTGGCGTATCGGAAGTTGCTTATGGCTATAGCGGCATGTGAAGCCAAGATTTCTAGTAGCCTTTGATCCCTCTTGTTGAACGCATTCAGTTTCTTTCTTTCCACGTTCAAAATCCCTAAAACCTTGCCTCCAATTTTCATGGGTACGGCCAGCTCGGATCGTATACCAGGTACAGTCTTCACGAAGGCCTTTTCCATCCTTACGTCTGGAACATAGATAGCTTTCCCTTTTTTCGCTGCCTTAACGGTCACGCCTCCTTTTGATCCGTCCAGCAGTAACTCCATAGATAGTGATGTAAGATACCCCCGTTGGTCCACGATGGAGAGCACATTCCCGTCGACAATTAGGAAGGAGGCATGTTCGAATCCCAACGTCTTTTCCATGGCGCTTAATGTCAACTCATAAATCTCTTCCATGTTCTCCGTCATGTTGAGTTGCTGACTGTAAATGTTTAACGCTGAGAGTTTTTCCTCGAAATGTTTTCTATCTTCTTCCATCCGTTTCTGTTCAGTGATATCGCGGTCGACACCTCGATATCCAAGAAACTGTCCGCCGGGACCGATTATCGGAACGCCGCTTGTCTCCAGAATGACAATGTAGCCATCCTTGTGTATATTTTGATTGACGAAGTTAGTGAATGGCTCTCTTCTCCTAAAGACCTTAAACGCAGCAGATTTTAATTGCTCCCGTTCATCCGTGTGAAAAAAGTCGTAGAAGAACTCTCCAAGTATTTCCTCAGCAGTATAGCCCAACACTCGCTCGACCATTGGGCTGGAGTAGGTGTAGCGCCCTTCGGCGTCCACTTCCCATATCCACTCGCCGGTGTTCGCAGCTACATCGTGGAAACGCTTCTCTGACTGTCGTAGCTCTTCTTCCACCTTCTTGCGCTCAGTGACGCCTCGGATGATTCCGAGGGTGCCTATTATCTTGTTGTTTTTTTCTAGTGGTGCTAATGTTACTTCAACGGGGACAACGTTTCCACCTGCTTTTTTCATTTTCGTGTTAAGCATGGTTGATTTACCTTGCAATACGTTTTTGTGCGCTTTCATTGCTTCAGGCAGATTTTTGGCAGGGATAAGTTCTCGAAAAGATTCTCCAATATAGTCTTCCCGTCTGAGTTCAGTGATCTCTTCGACTTTTTGGTTTACCGCTACAAATTTTCCTTGATTGTCAAGAACGTAAACTGCGTCGTCCGCATTGTTAAATAGCCACTGGAAGGCTTCGCTTTCTGTTGTCTCTTTCATGATAGTTGGGGCAGTTAATTCATGAGAGCGTCTGCCAATCTCGTTTTTTGAAAATACCGGTCTATTTTTGTTCAAACCTGATGACCCTTCTTTGTTTCATGTCGCTTGCAGTTTGTTCAGCCTTTCTTACATAATCAGCAAATTCAAAATTCATCTTCTCTTCAAGGTTAAACTTGAGCCCACGATAAAGTTCTTTAACAATAAACTTCTCAATGACTTCTGCTCCAGAACCAAAAATGGCATTCAATGCTCGAGCAAATTCCTCAATTTCTTCAGGGATGTTTTCCCTTTTCAATTGAAATTTTTCGTTGAGATGATAGTATATAGCCTTTCTCGGAGTCTCCCCTAGGAGAAGCAATCCATCGTCAACCGCTCTAAGCAAAGTCTTCTCAAAATTCACTCTTTTCACCTTAGGAAACCTTTAACCATCGACTGAAACGCCGACAAATCCAAGGGAGACCTCCATAAGCACAGTGCCTCTTAAATCTCGAGAACATTTAGGATAAGCCTTATGAACTCCGAGTGCAGATTTCAATTCCTATTTTCAAGTTAACAGATAATGTCTCGTCTGCGTCAACTGTTGCGTTATGCCTCATGTTTTACTTACATAATTCCCAGCAAACTTCTTCTGAATATGCCCAAAAACGTTGGTGGTCGGGCGGGCAGGACTTTCATGAAGTGAAACCTTCATTTTGAAATCGCCAAGCTGAGATTCGCCCTGCAGCTCTCCTGCGACAATCCGGTGTCTGCATGTATGCTTGGTAGGCTGGGTGACACCTACCGTGGGTGGATGTCTACAGCGTCTTCGTCAGCTGGGTTTCAACCAAGCTGGCTCGGAAGCTCTACCAAGCTGAGCTACCGCCCGTTGCCGACCAAGAAAATAGGGGAATCAAACAGATATATTAACTTTAATTTATTGTGGGTTTTTTGGTGGACCGGGCGGGATTTGAACCCGCGGCTTCCGCCTTTTTCGGCTTGGCATGCGAAGGCGGCGTTCATACCAAACTGAACTACCGGCCCCATGGTGGTTTTGGATTGTTGGCTGATATATAGGTTTTTGAGGTGTGTGTCTCTCTTTGATTAGGCCGTCCTTATGATTTTTGACGTTTTCTTATTCTCTCTCTTATTAGACCCCCCTATACCCGGGGGGGGTCGTGGCTCGTCCCAGAGTTGTTTTTGGATTCTGTTTTGCTTCCCTGCTTGATGAAGACTCTGCTTATGTGATGATCGTGTGATTTTTAACATGGATTATGTGAGAGGTTGGGTGTTTTGGTTTTGCACGTGGCTGTGTAGTCTTTGAGTCTGTTGTCTGTTTTTAGTGCCGATATTGCCAGTTCCGCGTTTTCGAGCAGTTGCGTGAATGTTTTTTTGGTCAACCCTTTTTTCAGCATTGTGACCGCTATGGTGGCGTTGTCTCTGCTTATTCTCTTGATTTCTCGGAGTGTTGTTGCCGAGTTTGGCATGTTCTGTAGGAGCGTTATGGCAAAGATGATGTGGAATGTTTTGTTTTTGAAGGGGGTGTGGTCGGCTTCGGCGCGGATGACGTTTATGTTACGGTATTGTTTTGCTTGTGTTTTTGCTATTTTTAGCAAACCGGGGGAGATGTCTAGTCCTATGAGGAGTTTTGCTGAGTTTTTTATGTGTTTGAAAAGTGTGCCTGTTCCGCATCCTATATCGAGTATGATGCTGTCGGGTTGAAGGTTTATTTCATCTAGCACCGCCTTGATTTTTGCGTCTTGTTCTTCAGCGTATTGTGTGTCGTAAACAGTTGCTATGTTGTCGTAGTGTTGCATGACTTTGCGTTTTTTGTTCCAGTCGGCCATGGCTGTTCAGAAGTTTTATGTGTGTTTGTTTATTTGTAAAGGTTGTTGGCGAATGTGTTGAGAGGTCAAAGACCTGTTGTTGCTTTAGAGAATCCGAGTGTGGAAAAAGCGGTGGAATTGGTTAGAAAGGCTCTTTCGAAGCGGAGAGTTCTTGTTATTGTGGGAAATTGTTGGGTTGATTATCGTGGAAGGGCGAGTTCCAAGTTAGGGCCGGGTGAAAGAATTGTTGTAATAAAAGGGGATGGGTCGGTGTTGGTTCATCGTCCGTCAGGGTATGAGCCGGTGAATTGGCAACCGCGTGGCTGTTTGTTTCAGACTCATGTAGTAGATGGTGTTTTGCAGATTCGAGCCGTTCGGAAGAAGCCCGCGGAGTCGGTGAGGCTGTTTTTTGATCGTGTGTATTTGGTCTCCGCATTAAGCTTGCTGGATGCTGGAGAGTTTTCGCTTTATGCGAGTGAGGAGGATATGCAGAAGGCGATTTTGTTGGAGCCGAGTCTCGTAGAAGCAGGTTTCAAGCCTTTTACGTACGAGAAGAAGGTGGAGCCTGGGTTTATCGACGTGTACGGGGTTGATGAGGCTGGAAG
>JAOUJL010000019.1 GCA_029883255.1 Candidatus Bathyarchaeota archaeon
ATCGCCGGTCGTATAGTTCCATTTATGCGCGCCTGTTGTAGCGTTCAAAGCGTAAACCTTGTTGTCTATTGATCCTATGTAGACCATGCCGCCAGCCACAGCAGGAGAAGACAACATGACCATATCGCCGGTTGTGTAGTTCCATACGAGGGCGCCAGTAGAAGCATTCAAAGCGTAAACCCTGTCGTCCTCTGAGCCAACGTAAACCACGCCACCAACAACAGCAGGACAAGAAACCACCGCATCGCCGGTCGTATAGTTCCATTTATGCGCGCCTGTTGTAGCGTTCAAAGCGTAAACCTTGCCATCGTATGAGCCAACGTAAACCACGCCGCCAGCCACAGCAGGAGAAGACAACATGACCATATCGCCGGTTGTGTAGCTCCATACGGCAGTGTAGTGTTGTTCCTTCACATCCAAAGCGACAGTGCCAGTAGAAGCGTTCAAAGCGTAAAGCTTGCCGTCCCATGCGCCTACGTAGACTATGCCGTTGACAACAGCAGGAGAAGAATCCACTATACCGCCGGTTGCGTAGTTCCATTTCAGAGCGCCGTTGGAAGCATTCAAAGCGTAAAGCTTGCCGTCCCATGCGCCTACGTAGACTATGCCGTTGACAACAGTAGGATGAGAAATCACAATATCACCGGTTGCGTAGTTCCATTTCAGAGCGCCGTTGGAAGCATTCAAAGCGTAAACCCTGTTGTCGTTCGAGCCAACGTAGACCATGCCGCCAGCCACAGCAGGAGAAGAAGCCACACCACCACTGGTCGTATGGTTCCATATGAGTCTGCCGTTAGAAGCGTTCAAAGCGTAAACCCTGTCGTCTAATGATCCAACGTAGACTATGCCGTTGGTAAAAGCGGGATAAGAATACACATCGCTGTCGGTTGTGTAGTTCCATACGAGGGCGCCAGTAGAAGCGTTCAAAGCGTAAACCCTGTCGTCGTTCGAGCCAACGTAAACCATGCCGCCAGCCACAGCAGGAGAAGAAACCACCGCATCGCCGGTCGTATAGTTCCATTTATGCGCGCCTGTTGTAGCGTTCAAAGCGTAAACCTTGTTGTCTATTGATCCTATGTAGACCATGCCGCCAGCCACAGCAGGAGAAGACAACATGATGTGACCGCCGGTTGTGTAGTTCCATTTATGCGCGCCTGTTGTAGCGTTCAAAGCGTAAACCTTGTTGTCCTCTGAGCCTACATAGACCATACCATGAGAGACAGCGGGATCTGAATCCACGTAGTAGCCGGTTGTGTAGTTCCATACGAGGGCGCCAGTAGAAGCGTTCAAAGCGTAAACCCTGTTATCCTCTGAGCCAACGTAAACCACGCCACCAACAACAGCAGGACAAGAAATCACTATACCGCCGGTTGCGTAGTTCCATACGAGGGCGCCAGTAGAAGCGTTCAAAGCGTAAATCTTGCGGTCATATGAGCCAACGTAAACCACGCCACCAACAACAGCAGGAGAACCCACTTGACCGCCAGTGTTGAATTTCCATAGAGTTTGGTTTGTGTTTGGCGCTGTTGAATTTGAATTGCCAGTATGCGTCAGGTCGTGGTGGAACATAGGCCACCAGTCTACGGCAGACTGTGCCCAGGAAAATTCAGAGACGCCGCCAGAGTCGGCTGCTCCAGAGAACATACTTTTTGAAAAAACCGAGACCGAAAACAACACAACCAACGCGAAACAAACAATTGCTTTCCCTTTCATTTTCTTTTCTCCTTTCTGGCACGCTTGCTCTAAAGGTGCTTGTGCCGAAGGTAAGACTCGTAGCAAATAATAACCATTTTACCAATCATTAATAGCCCAACAATTCAATAAAAGAGTTTCTTCTTTTCTTCTGGCTTCTTCTCCTCGGGTTTTTTCCTCTAGCGCGCCTATGGGCGTTTAAGGCGCCATAAGCCACAAGAAGCATCATGAGACGCAAGATTCGACCTTATTACCCTCAAGAAGGGGAATTTGGGAACACGCATGCGCGTTAAAAAATAACTTTTTATACGAAGATAGCCGTGATTGTAGTGAAGCCGAATACGGCTTTAGTAATAACTCACAATTTACCGGATCACAAGTGAAACTCAGGAGTGAAAAAATGGGAATTCCAAAGCGTACTTATGCAATAGTCGTAACCGTCTTGGTTTTGCTATTGATTTTATCGGCTTTCATGGTGTTCTCAAATTCTGCGAGCAGCACGGTTAATGCTTCAAATGCGTCCACAAACGTTAACGCGGTAACTGATAGCGATGATTTACTTCAGTATGAGTGGCCGCAGATTCATGGTGACCCAGCTTTTACGCGTTTCTCGGCTGGACCAGCCCCAGAAGCACCCGAGATCCTATGGAAAACACACATAAACGGTATACAGAGTTATGTTGCAGCCTTCAACGGCAAGGTCTTCGTCACAACAACGACGGATGTTATCGCTC
Organism: Candidatus Bathyarchaeota archaeon; assembly: GCA_029883255.1. The sequence continues at coordinate 2,427 of JAOUJL010000019.1, forward strand.
TTGACAAGGACACGGGAAGCATCATTTGGAATACCACCTTGCCTGCCCGTCAGAGATGGCCAACAGTATATAAGATAGATGACACCCGCCTTGTTGTAGGGCAATACTGCCTTGACATAGAAACTGGGAAAGTCTTATGGGTCAGCGACAAATTTTCTGCCAATACGGGCAATTTTGCCGAGGGTGTTTACAGCCCAGAGGAAGAGCTTTTCTACACCAAGGGTAAGTCGTCAGTTCAAGCTTGGAACTTTTCTGATCCATCGAAACCACCCACACTTGCATGGGAGACTTATGTCCCTGATAGCGGATCGGTTGGAGCGGGTTTACAATATGGTGATGGAAAAGTGTTCCCAGGATCAGGTGCGCCTAACCAAATGGCTTTAGACGCCAGGACGGGAAAGGTCGTCTGGGACACGCTAACAACAGGGATTATGACGTGGTCCGGTTCCTATTATCAGGGCAGGTTCCTTAGGGGCGGGACAGATAACCAATTCTACTGTTTCAACGCCACCACTGGTAAGGTTCTGTGGGTGTATAACCCAGGCACGGAGATGGGACACTGGGCAAGTGGTTGCGCCGCTGCGTATGACAAAGCTTACGAGATCAATAAGGATGGGCATCTCTACGCCCTAGATGTGAACAGAGGACAGGTTGTGTGGAAATACAAGTGCCCAGGCTATCTCTTCTTTCCAGGATGGCCAGTGGTTGCTGACGGCAAAGTCTACGCTACAACAGGACAAGAAAATTCGACCGACCCCTTTACTGGTGCGGTCAGCAGTAAACCTGAGTTTGCATGTCTCGACGCCTACACGGGAAGGCTATTATGGACAATGCCCATACAAGCCTATGCTCCTAGGGAATCTACCGCCATCGCCTACGGTAACCTATACCTTATCCCAGGCTCTATTAACTATATGGAGATGGATAAGTACTTAGTCCTCAACGAAGTATGGGCTATAGGTTCCAAGCAATGGCCTATGTTCCGCGGCGACCCAGCGCACACCGCCGCTAGAAATTCAGGTCCCACAAATCTAACCCTCCGGTGGAAGTTCACTACAGGCGGAGCAGTAATCTCCTCGCCGACCGTTGTGGATGAAAGAGTCTACGTGAACTCATATGACGGAAAAATCTACTGCCTTGATGCTTTGGGCGGCAGACTCGTATGGAATTTCACTACGAGCTTCGGAATCAAATCGTCGCCAGCCGTGGTTGACGGGAAAGTCTACATAGGACCTGACGACGGGGACGTTTACTGCCTCGACGCCAAAAACGGCAGCCTCATCTGGAAAAGGTACGCTGGCGGCTACATCCAATCCCACTTTAATGTTATATCGAGACTAAGCTCCTCTCCTACAGTGGTTGGGGGCAGGGTATACGTTGGATCATTGGACACCAATCTATACTGCCTCGACGCCAACAACGGGTCTGTCATTTGGACCTATAAAACCGAGGGGTACATCACTTCCTCTCCAGCAGTCGTCGACGGCGCAGTCCACTTCACTTCGCAGGAGCCTACCTCAGGCACCCTCTACAAGTTGAACGCCACCACGCCAAGTCTCATCTGGAAGCTTCCTATTCCGTATCAATTGTCAGGAGAGAGAGGCACTGACATGATGGCATCTCCAACAGTCGCAGATGGTATGGTCTTTGCATCGTCTAACAAATTGTGGCGTTATGGGATAAACGCGACGACTGGCGAAATCGTATGGACGTACACTGATATTGCAACCGAGTTTATAGTTGACTCGATGTCCTATCATGATGGCAATCTTTTCTTCCCGGACCTGAATTATGTAGCATGCGTCGATGCGAAGAGCGGCCAAACCATTTGGATGTCTTATCTCGGAGAAATACTGGAATCCTCACCTACCTACGCCGGCGACAAGGTTTACGTTAGTACCTCCGACCGACGTCAAATCTATGTTCTTAATGCTTCAACCGGAGAGCGGCTTTCGTGGTTCCCAACTCATTCCAAATGCTGGTCCTCCCCAACCCTCTGGCAGGGCAGGTTGTACGTGGGAAATCACGACTGGAATGTCTACTGCCTCGTGGACGCCAGCTTCCCAATCATAACTACATCTATTGCTGCCAACCTGAGCAAGGATACGATTGACCTAACCAAAGCTGAATCTGTGACCGTCACAGGCCAAATCAAGCCTGGAATCGCCAACGCCCCCATAACAGTAACCTTTGTCAAACCCGACGGCACCACCAGAGGCAGAGCCGTCACAGCCAACGAAAAGGGCGCCTTCACCGCATCCTACATACCCGACACAGTTGGCAACTGGACCGTCACCGCCTGGTACAACGGCGCGGAATACCCAAGCCGCGCCTATACCCACGCCTACAGCGCGAACCTGCCCCTAGAAGTAGTTGAGACACAACAACCACCACCAGAAAAAGGCATACCCAGAGAATACTTCTACGCAGGCGCTGCAATAGTAGTTACAGTGATAATTGCCATCGCCGGATACGCCCACATGAAGAAAAGCAAAAAATAAACCACTTTCTTTTTTTGTTTGCTATCAAAAAACTGTTTCAAAAAGGTACCCCAAAATAGGAGCGCTTCCGTTTCTGCTCCAATGATAAAAGATTTCCTAATGAAATGCACTTTTGTTGCACTTGTCATCCTAGCAACGACATCTATAGGTGCTTTCGGAGTAACCGCCCTAATCCTAACATTGATATCCCTTGGAGTCGCCGTGATCTGTGATTGTTTGGTTTCCATTGTATCTAGAAAAAAGGGCCAACGAGACATCTATTCCATAGCAGTTGCGGGAATGATTGGTGCATCGTCTTTTTCAACCAGAATCCCTTATTCAGTTTCGTATTCTATCCCCACGACGAATCCCAAAACCCATTACATTGCCGTAGCTGTGATGTCCGGTGTTGAGTGACACTTTTCAAAAAGTTGCGCACGCATTAGAAAAACGAGAGATTGAGATAGATATCCAAACGCTCTGATTGATCGATGAGTTAACAGAATCAATTTTGAAAAAGGCTTATTTCGAAGTAAGTTATTGAAATTTTGATTATCAATGAAGCAGAGAGACTTCTTGATTGTTCTTATCGTTTCTTTGCTGATTGTTTCACTTTTCCTAGGATACAGTTTTTTTGTTAAGGATCCTTCGAGGAGCGATCCGCCAGATGTCTTCGTTGGCGTTGATGTGGCTTACGATGACCTTGCAGAAATCAAAGGGCTTGTTGACGAAATCAGTTCTTACACAAACCTATTTGTCATAGGAAGCACAGGTATAACGTACAATGTCACGAAGGTCGATGAGACTTGCCAGTATGTTTATGATAAAGGCTTATCTTTCATAATTTACACCGAGGAGCCTCCTCGAACCCAATGGCTTGAGGATGCCAAAAGAAGATGGGGAGACCAGTTTTTGGGATTGTATGTCTTCGATGAAGCTGGTGGACGGCAGTTGGACCTTTATGAGTATAGGCCGGTTTGGGAAGCAGATAATTACACTGATGCGGCGAGTCAATTCGTTAGTATAACAAATATGACTCTGGATTGGGTCACCTGGTATTATACTAGCTCTGTGAATTTCCCCTTGTTCACTTCAGACTATGCACTTTACTGGTTTGACTACAAAGCTGGATATGATGTGGTCCTTGCACAGTTTGGTTGGAACTACAGTAGAGAATTGAATGTAGCACTCTGCAGAGGTGCAGCTACAGTTCAAAACAAGAGTTGGGGAGCCATAATTACTTGGACATATAATGACACGCCATACATTGAATCCGGCGAAGAACTCTACAACGATATGATCTTAGCATACAAAAATGGAGCAAAATACATCTTAGTCTTTGATACCAATAAGAACTACACTCGTGGAATTTTGAAAGAAGAACATTTAGATGCTTTAAAGCAATTCTGGCAATACATACAAGATAATCCTAGAACGAGTAATACAATAAACGACAGAGTTGCATATGTTCTTCCAAAGGATTACGCATACGGTTTTCGGGGACCAAACGACAAGATTTGGGGATTATGGGAAGCCGACGCATTTTCATACGAACTATGTACAAACCTTTACAGTCTAATGGAACAACACGGAACTAAGCTGGACATAATTTATGAAGATGGAATAGAGCCTAATAATACAAACGTATATAACAAATTCGTGTTTTGGAATGGAACGATTTACGATCGATGAGCGCGCGCACGCATTCTCATGGTCATTAATATTCAAGAGGGTGTGGAGGTGACCCAATAGAGCTTAGTGTACATACATTTAACTGGTCCTTTGATTGTTTGTTTAAGAGATACTGTCTGAATTTCTCTTTCTTTTCTTAACGTAGCTTACTGTAATAACACCTACAGCTAAAAGTATTGTTAATCCAATGTAGGGAGCTAACAACCCAAGCTTTTTTACTGGAACACAAATGCCGCTCGGAAACAAATCTTGGTGCGATAGATAGAGAAACTCCTGCAAATATGCGGAAGTAGTGGAGTTTGCATTGGCAACCCATAATTCCAAATCAGTCGAATCAAATACCACACTTTGGCGGTTAGGATACCAACCAGCAACAGGAGGAGTTTTCAAAAATTGGATTGACATTTCAGCATCTATTTTGCCATAGTTTCCTAAGATTAGTTGACTGAGTTTTTCATACCTGTTCCAACTCCAATTCCAACTATCTCTTGGATCATAGGGGAAACGCTGAGTAGCCGCAAGCTCAGGGTCAACATAATGGTTGGTCCTGCACACAGCGTTTTCAATACTATAATGAGGTAATATGTCCTCCGCAGGATCTCCAGCCCAAAACACTTTACAATAATTATCAGATATCTCTACTGCACAGGCGTTTAGGTTCTTACCATCCCCTAATACTATGTTCCAGCCAGTTGTTCTGCCTGTTTGGTTTATTATGCTGATTGCTCCCGTTAAATTATTGGAATATTGAAGCACTTTTCTAAGAATGAAGAGAATAGGCATACCATCTAATGTTTTGTCACTGGATGAAGAAAACTTTAGTCCGAGAGATATGCCTTTTTTGTTCATTCCAACATGCACACCCATAATTCCAAAATGGCCAATATTGACAAACGCGTTTCCGCTTTCCGGTTCATAAACGGTAATTAAACCAGATGGCTGAGGGTCAAGAGGGCAATCAAGGCTCCTCCCATGGTATAAATGCCCATCGACAGTGGCGTTTCCAAAAATAGCAAAACCACTGCATCCTGTCCATCCTCTACCAGGGAGATCAGCGTCTATTTGCAAAAGGAGCACATCAGTGTAGCTCACACTTGCCCCATCACCCAACCCTTGAAGTTCTTCAATGTATTCTTGAGGCATATGTAGCTCCATTGCCTTTGAGCAGTTAACCATGTATTCATAAGAATAACCCATTTCTAACATTCGTTGGTTATGGTATTGTATTGAAGCTTGGATACGATCTTTTAACAAAAATCCATTTTGATAGCCCATTTCATAGGGACTCCCTTTGACATGAAGCACCAATAGGCCACTGACGTTTTCAAGGTATGCTTTCTCATGTCTAGCTATGACGTTACTATTTTGGTTAGACTTTAATGTGCAGCCAGGGTTAGCTATTGCTGAGGAACCCAGTCCCGTAAAAAATGCTGTTGACAACAACACTGAAACGAAGATTGCTACGATGATTTTCCTCATTTCAACTCCCTTTACAACTCGATCGAGCGATTGGAAAATTAAAGTTTTATGGCATGTGTGTAACTATCTTTTTACATTAAGGATAATGAAAATGCCTTTATGCGCGCATTTGCGGGCAAGGGTTCTAGTTAGTTTGCGCCCGCGCAGGTGTTACACCGGAAAAACACTTAAGCAACAGTGGACAAACTCTAAAACCGTCCAAAAAATTTAGGAGAATAAAGAATGAACATTCTAAAAAAGAAAGCAAAGACAGCTGCAATAGCTTTAGTTCTGCTGATGGCTTCTGTTACAATAATGGCAAATATGCCAGTCAATGCTCAAATTGATCAACCAATAGCTGGACCACTACCACCCGGCGAAACTCCTAGTATCACAATCACCACCGACCCATACCTTAGCTTCAGACCTAACCCCGTGGGACTCGACCAGGTCTTCCTAGTCAACATGTGGCTTCACCCCCCAATTAATGTTGAGCGACAGTTCATTCAAGCATACAATATCACAATCGCAAAGCCAGACGGAACCAAAGACGTCATAACGATGGATTCCTACTGTGGGGACTCGACGGCATGGTTTGAGTACGTGGCCGACCAAGTGGGTACATGGAAACTCAAATTGGAATTCCTTGGAATGTATTTTCCAAATGGAAGTTACAGTGACGGCCAGATTGTAACGACCGGAGGTTCATACATTGACTCAGCCTACTATAAGCCCAGCTCCACTGCAGAACTAGAACTTGTCGTACAGAGCGAACCTGTGCTCTCTTGGCCTCCGTCTCCCCTTCCAACAGACTACTGGACACGACCAGTATCACCAGAGAACAGAGAGTGGTGGCCGATTCTAGGAAACTACCCAGAGACTGGCGTGGTAGGAGGAGGCGCATACTGGCCAGATGACACGAACATATACATGAGCACCTATGAGTTCGTTCCATATGTCCAAGCGCCGAACAGTGCCCACATAGTATGGAAGCGCGAGTTCATGATTGGAGGTCTCGTCGGAGGAGAAGCGGGGCAAATCTCACTAACTGCGGCAGGACTATCGGGAGGCGGTTTTCCGTCCATAATCTATGCTGGAAGATGTTACGATACCTATTCAAAACCAACCGGGGCGAGCTCAACAACCTATTGGCGATGCTACGATCTACGAACCGGAGAAGTGTATTGGGAATACCCAGCAACGATGGTTACTACCACTTGGTGGATTTTTACGTTCCAAACTCCTTTGCAACCTACATTCGTTGAATATGCGGCGCAGGGTGCGGAAGTTCCTGGTGCGTATGCGCGAGCAGGAGTGACCCCATATCTTGTGGCGATTACTTCGCCATCAGGAGGTGCGTCAGGGCGGCTGATAAAGTGGGACCCATATACTGGAGCTGTAGCCATAAACGTGACAGGTCCCCCACCAGGCGTGTCGGCGGGTGAGTTGTACGGTTACCCCTACGTGTTGAGTGTGCAGAACCTTGGCGGCGGAAATTACCGTTTGATCAACTGGACTATAGAAAATAATGCAGGCAATTGGGTATTTGGTGGGGGAGGTGGACAACCAACTGTCGATGATTTCTACGCAAGGGTAAAAGGTAACATAACCTGGCCATTCAGCAGCTTAGGTACTTGCGATTTCGAAGCTGGCGTAGCTGTTGTCACACAGGGAATAAGTTCACCGGGCACAGGAACAGACATAGGAGTACGCTTGATAGGTGTTAGCATAAAGACAGGAGGAGTACTATGGAACGTAACAACCGATCTCAGCACCGGTCTCGAGACCTTTTTCAGCGGATCGACGGCAACCGCTGACCACGGAAAATACGCAGTACGAATGCAAAACGGGGAGATATGGGCTTGGAATCTGTCCGACGGACACATAGCATGGAAAAACGAGATTTCAGATTGGCCTTGGGGAGTCTTCGGACCTTACGATGTGCAGTCAGCCTACGGCCTTTACTACACAATGGACTACGCCGGTGTCCGCGCTATTGACTGGGATACAGGGGATACAGTCTGGACGTATAAAGCGCCAGCCAATGCTTACGAAACTCCCTACTTCTGGGATGACACACCCACGCATGCATGGCACAGTGGTGGAATGGTTGCTGACGGAAAGCTCTACACGTTCAATACTGAGCACACGCCCACTCAGCCAATCACCAGAGGCTGGAGGCTCCACTGCATCAACGCTACTACAGGCGAAGGCCTATGGAACATAACGCTAGGTCAGGGTGTACCTGGATCTCGGCAATTCCAAGGCGCTATCGCCGACGGCTACCTAGCACACACCAACGAATATGACGGGTACATGTACGTCTTTGGCAAGGGCAAAAGCGCGACGACAGTTTCAGCGCCACAGACGACTATAACGCTGGGGGGAAGCGTCGTGTTAACGGGCACGGTCTTAGATATGTCTCCAGCTCAGCCAGGCACTCCATGCGTATCCAAAGAATCAATGGCCACGTATATGGAATACCTGCATATGCAGAAACCGATTCCAGACGGTTATGTGGTAACTGGGGTTCCAGTGATGCTGCTCGCCATAGGTTCAGACGGCAACGTAATCGACATAGGCACAGTTAAAAGCGACCTCGGCGGTTTCAGATGCGAGTGGACCCCTCCGGACGAAGACTTGTACACGATCACAGCTTCGTTCATGGGAGACGACTCCTACGGTAGCTCGTGGGCAGCAACTGCTTTATCAGTGGGCCCAGCGACGCCAACGCCTCTGTGCGCGGAAGACATCCAAGCAGCAGTACAAGCAGAAATTCCCGCCTACACCGCCATAGACCTAGCCATAATAGCAGCCGTTGTCGTAGCCATCATCATAGGCATAGTTAACCTCTGGGCTCTCAGAAAACGAAGCTGAAACCTTCAACTCCTCCCTCCTCTTTTTTTGGGTTTCATCCAAAAGCGTACGCTCATTTTGTAGGTGACTATAGCAAATGTGAGAACAACGAGTATGAGTAGAATTGGTGTCCATCTGGGAAACTCTGTTGTTATTCAGCTTTCTGGGCTATTTTCTTGACCTTTGCGAAGTAAGCTAGAAGGACTGCTCCAACCATGGCTATTATAACTATTGTTGCTACAATCCATGTTACTGGGAAAGGCTCTGATTGTTGAGTTTTTATGCTAAAGTAAATCGTTTCAGAAGCTCCAGTGTTCCCAGCAGCGTCCTTCGCATAAACTTTTAGACTGTGCGAACCGTCAGACAATCCAACCAGAGTCGTGTTTTCAGTAATGGCCACAATGGTTTGTCCGTCTAGGCTGTAACCGATCCATGAGGTGGGTTCACTCACAGCAAAAATTAATGAAACATCATTTGCTATATACGTGTTGTTTTTTGGCGAAACAATGGAAATAGCGGGAGGCGTAGTGTCTGGAACCGCTGGAATCACGATGGGGTTCGTAAGTGGATAGTTGTCTTGGTTGTCTTCATCGATAACGTATGGTGTGTTCCAGATGCCTGAACCATCCAGTTCGGTAGCATTTGGGTATCTATCCTCATAGTCGCTCCAATAGTTTCCTGCAACACCATTATCCCAAACACCGTCAGATTCATAAGTAGACACTTGCCGGCTATTGTTGATGAAGTAGTTATGGAAAAACGCGTTGTTTGAAGAATAATAGAGGTAGATGCCACACCCTGTGTTTTCGGTTACTCTGTTTTCATTTATTGCGTTGTCTGAAGAACCGAGGAGCCAGATGCCATTGTAGTTGTTTGTGATATTGTTTTTGGTTATTGTGGAGTCTGTTGTATGGGCCAGTAGTATGCCTTGCCCATTGTTGGTGATGTTTAGGTCTTTGACGGTTATGCCTGTACAGATAACAAGAGCAACCCATCCTGCATCAAGCGGAACAGCCACATCTTGTCTATTAACCCAATAGTAGACTGGCTTACCATTCGCAGTATTTGAATCGTCTATATCTTGGATGAACTCTTGCATTAAAGAACCATAGACGCCAAAGTTGTATTTGTTGTTGTCAACATCATTATTTCTAAACATGTTATTTGAAGACCCGGAAAGCCAGATGCCATAGTAGATGTTTCCGGTTACGTTGTTTTCATTTATGGCGTTGTTTGAAGACTGGGAGAGCCCGATGCCATTAGAGTTGTTTTTAATGTTGTCCCCGGAAACGTTGTTGTTTGAAGAGCCATCGAACAGGATGCCCTCTATGCGGTTGTATGTTATGTTGTTTCCAGAAACGTTGTTGTTTGAAGAGTTAGTGAGGCAGATGCCAATCGCGTTGTTTGCTATATTGTTTCTAGTTAGATTGCTATTTAGAGAAGAAAGAAGATAGACGCCATAAAAGAATCCATAAATTTCCATGTTCCTGATCGACACATTAATTCTTTCAGACAGGGCTATTCCTATTTCGCTTTCTGTTCCCTGAAGGACGTAGCCAGCCCCATCAACCACAATGTTATCCCTCTCCACAACAATAGAACCATAAAGGTTATCAATAAAAGTGTAAACGTTCCCATCCCGCTGAATCTTATCCGTTCCCATGACAGAGCCATCAGCCATAATATAGATAACTCCTTCTGCTACTGCAGGTCTTCTGAACCCTACAACTACTGTTGCTGACAAGAGCACTAATACAAGAGCCAACAAAACAATCTTCTTCAATTTCAATCAGAACACCATTCTGCATTTTCAGTAATTTAAACTCTATCCAACTTTTAGAAGATGCTACGCGTGCACACTTACTATTCTTATGTTAGTTTCCTATTGCACGCGCCGTGGGAGCTTCGTAACGGTTAAGCAGCAAGTTTATGTTTTGTTGAATTGCTTTTGCTTCTAATTCATTTTCCCTAACAAAACTTTTATTGTTTTCTTCGGGTCGCGAATAGCTCTTAAAAGTTTATCGCGAGTAAACGTTGGATTCACCAAATTGGCTCGCGCGCATAATTCATGCAAATCGTCTGCCGTGAACTCTGGAGTTTCAATGAGAGGTTCAGCCGCAGCTAAAGCTTCATCACTGAAACCGTCTCTTAAGAAACCGCCGCGCTTAGCCTGTTCGTAGAGTTCGGTTCCGTATAGAGGTGTAGCTATGCTGAAGTGGAAACTATCGGCTCCTAGTTCTCTCAGTTTATAAGCGTAATTTATAGATTCTTCTATGTCCTCTTTTGTTTCACCTATAAGCCCGAGTACAAAGAAACATCCTACCTTAATTCCCACTTTTTTGGCCAAAACCACGGCTTTTTCCACCTCTTTTAGGTTTAGGTTCTTTTTAATAATCTGATCCACAACCCGTTGAACGCCAGACTCGGGAGCAATTCGTAATCCCTTGCAGCCGGACGCTCTCATTTTTGTCAAAAGATTTTCATCTAAAGTATCCGCTCTAACACCGGTTGGAACGTACCATTCAATGTCTAACCCCCTTTCCACGACTAAATCACAAATAGTCTCCACCCTTTTCTTGTTTAGCGTCATATTATCATCATAAAAGTCAATCTGTTTAATATGGTAGGTATCAACTAGCTGCTCTATCTCATCAACCACATTCTCAGGGCTTCTACCACGCCACTTTTTTCCATAAACAGCATGGATAGAACAAAAAACGCAATTGTACGGGCAGCCTCTACTAGTAATCGTTATCGCCCACGGTTTGCGTATTACTCCTCTTATGGGGTTTTCTTTTACGGCGGCAAAGTATGTGTCCATTGGAAGTAGGTGCCTTGCCGGAAAGGGCAGGGAATCTAGATCTTGAATCGCAGGTCTTGGAGGAGTAATAACCTTTTCCCCATTCTTGATAAAGGCGATTCCTCTTATTTTCTTGAGATCCCGCATAATTCCTTTCTCCAGTGCGCCGACTAACTCAAGCATAGTATGTTCTCCCTCGCCTATTACAACAAAATCGATATTCGGATGTGCAAGACAATCTACGGGTCTTGCAGATGGATGTTGTCCGTCCAACACGGTAATGATGTCTTTGTCAATGCTTTTTATTGTAGAGGCGACCTCAAATGCGGCCTTGGACCAACCTGAGAATGGAATGTTGATGCCAACGACATCTGGTGTCCACCGTCTGATCCTATCGGCTATCTCTTTGTTTTCTAGACCTACCCGATATTTCGTTTCATCTATCTGTTCAAGATTCCTCCAGCCTTCTGTAGGAGCATCTATAATGCGTACCTTATGCTGCCTTTCAAGGAACGCTGCTACATATGCTATTCCCAAAGGTTGATATACGCTTGGCTTTCCCCACGATTTTGGGTGGATACGAGGCGGATTAACCAAACAAACACGCATATCTGCTATTCACTACCCTTAGCACGCGAGTCTAGATCTGTTATCCCTATTAATCTAACAAACGCATTACGAGTGGTGCAAGCGTGGCCCGCGCGCGCGCAAGATAGGTTAACCAACGCTATTTTGACACAGTCTCTTTCCGCCATGAGACTACCAACTGAGAATCCTTTCGTGCACGTACTTACGATAAATAAGGTTAATAAAGTTTACAAATAATTGAATTTGCTGTAGTCGTTGGATGGCTACGCGCAAAAAGTATCATTGAAGCCTTTTTTTCTGCGCGCGCATCAGCGACACAGCTTTTATTACGCTTATTTACTTTGTTATACCTAGCATCAATGGAATGTTGGGCTCCACGGCATAATAGATAAGAAACATTTAAAATCGAGCTACCTTGGAATAAATTACGTTTGAACATAGGACAAGTCTAGGAGGCTTTCTGGAAATGCGAGTGTACACCTCTATTGAAGGCGTTAACGCTGAAGTAGACAAGAACAAATTAGTTATACTGTCTGAAAGATCCCTCAAGGTGCTCAGCTCAGCCGTTCTAAACGGAGGCCTCACGAAAGCAAACGCAATAATCAACATTAACGTGTCAGAATATCGCGACGAAGAGATCCACAAAAACCCAGAAGACATCCTGAAAAAAGCAGTTGCTGAACTAGACCTTGACTCAGAAAAAGTTGTGGGAATAATGACGGCTGCAGATGTGCGAAAAGTGGAAGTATTTGATCAAAGACAACAAGACATAACTTTGAGTACCTTTGTAACTGCAGGAGTCGACGTTTCCGCCACGGCGGGGGAAAACACCGTTTCTAAACAAAATTCTCTAAACATCAATATGGCGGGCACCATCAACATCATATTAATAATCGATGGAAACCTTACTGAAAGCTGCATGGTTGATGCGGTGAAAACCGTTACAGAAGCCAAGACTGTAGCACTGAGAGAACTGGACTTAAGGAGTTATTTTTCGGGTGATCTCGCCAGCGGAACAGTAACAGACACCGTCGTTGTCGCATGCACAAAACGAGGAAAACCATTAGAATA
>JAOUJL010000163.1 GCA_029883255.1 Candidatus Bathyarchaeota archaeon
CCCAGTGTTGTTTAAACTCACTGAACCGCTACCCTCAACGTTAATCGCCAAAGTGACATCATATTTGATTTTGTATACACAGACAAGAGGTACTGCGCCGCCGTACTGTCTGACCTGGCCAGCTGTTTGTGAGAAATATGCCTCCTCAAAATGTTCTAGTAGAATCGTTGAATAACCTTGAAGCGTTACTTCTTTTCCATATTGCATTAATTTGTATATGACTGTGCTGTTTCCCTTCTCATTCGGTACCAGTTCATCAGATGATTGAGAACCATCTCCGTTTATATCCACCCAATCTGCTCCAAGGGTGTAGTTTCCGAAGGAATCGTCGTCTAAACCTCCGATACGTGCCATCCATCTCCACTTGCCCTCATCAGCCCATCCCACCTCGTTTCCATTCTGGTCGAAGGTTGTAAAGACTACGATGTACGTTGCATCATAGTTACTTAGGATTTTAATCGCTTCAGTCTCATTTGACAAGAACATTTGTCCAATTCGTGCGATTTGTGTGGTGTTTATCGTGCCGTTGTCTGCGAGGCTTGTTTTGTTGGCGATGAATGTAATCCAGTATCCATAGTCCCACCAACTAGCCACCACATCTGTTGACTTCAGATTAACTCGCATCCAATTCAGGGCATCGATCCAATCCGGAACGGGATCAACAGGTCTCACCGGCAAGCTCCCAGCAGCAATGGTTGTAGGCGAATACGCATGGTCAAGAGCTCTTGGAAACGTTGACAACGGGCTGGGCAAAACGAACGTAAAAGTCAACAAAACGAACATTAAGACTATGAAGGCGCCGCTGAATTCCCTGCCCACGTGAGTTTCGAAGCGTATCTTCCGCCTCGGAATTAAAGGCGTTTCTTTAATAAGGGTGATGAAGGGTCCTAACAGTTGAACCAAAGCCAACGCCCATAAAAGAGAAAAAGCCGGAGCCATAAGCAAAGTTAACCGAACCATAGAGCCGGCGAAATAAACAGATGTTATACCAAAGATGCACAGGAAAATGTTCCGGTTTGTGGGGTTCTGCACGGCAAAAAACAAGCCAACAGGCACGAAAAAGAGTCCTATTCCGATGTCATAGTAGAAAGACCCCCAAGCAGCGGGTCTGTGTTCTTGCACAGACTGAACGAGTTGTTGCCCAGGTTGTTCACCAAGACGCTCAAAAGGATTAATAACAGACCAAAACTTTGCCCCTAAGGGCCCGAGGTATCCAAGCCACGAAAGCATAAAGAACGAAACGGCAATAAGGGCTAAGAAACAGAGAACAAAAGCCATTTTCATCTTAGGGGTTTTGATGTAGCGGGAAGCTTCATACATGCACAACAACAGGAAGATCCCGAATACGGCCAAGACAGTAGTTTCGGTTAAGTATCCAAAGCCTAGTATTGGTATGTTGATAGCAATGAAAAGCGCCACGCCAAAGGCTGCGCTGTAAGATAGAAGCAAACGGGACGAGTATCTTTGCAGCAGAATTAGAACAAACACGAAGAGAACAGCCATCCCAAGAGCATATCGGGACGCTCCCCAAGAAGAAAAAAGATAGCCAAGAGACAACCCCGAAGCGATTCCGTAGGTCAAACCGTTTCTCAAAGACCTTTCAGGTTCAATTGACCTTAAGAAGAAGAAAATGAATAATAAGATACCGAAAATTCCCACAGTTTCATCGTCAAAAAAACCAAGAGAGGTTCTTCCTATATAAGAAGAATTTAACGCTAGAAAGAATGCTGAAAAAAGACCCACCTCTTTGCCACCAATATCTCTGCCTAGAAAATAGATGACCAAACACGTTAGCGCACCCATTATAGCTGGAAATATAACGCAGAAATTGAAAAGTGGATCAACAGTAAGAGGATTAGAGGTAAACATCGGCGAGGGAGACAAACCCAACGCACTGACTACAATATAGAAAAATGCAGCGGTAGCAGGTAACCCTGGATAAGCTACTCTAACAGGATATCCAGCAGGATACCATCTCATGGGATCACGCCAAGAGGCCCAAGCGAAGAACCCGTTCTCAACCATATGCTTGGTTAGGCGATATTGAAAATGCGGGTCAAACTCCGATAGGTGAAAGCCCCAACGAATAGGAAGCAACCTAACCATTAATGCGATGAAAAGGATTAGGAGAAGTAAAGAAATATGCATTAGTGAAGAATGAGATGCTTTGAAGCGAAGGGCTCCAACACTCTTAAAGGAATTAGCAACTTTTTCCTTGCTAAACAGCTTTCTGATCTTCACCATAGAAGCCCTTCTCTTGCTCAAACAAATCAATGAACCCTTTTATTTCTCTTGCGGTTGTATTTAAAGACAAAATTAATGAGTGATAGATCAAGAAAACCTTGAGGACTGTTGGATGAAGAAAGACCTCAGGCTTCTTCTCGCTGACAAGCTCGAACCTTGGGAGCTCAAGCTAATCTATAAATCCTACGACATCGTCGGAGATATCGCAGTAATTCGGGTCCCAGAGCCTCTCAAGCAACGGAGCAAAATCATTGCTGAAGCTGTTATAGAATCTCATAAGCAGGTAAAGGCTGTGTGGCGCCAAACTAGTTCAGTTTCTGGTGATTTTCGGTTGCGTGACCTAGATTTCGTTTTAGGCGAGAGAAAAACAGAAACTCTTCACAAGGAGCAGGGCTGCATCTTTAAGGTCGACTTGGAAAAGTGCTATTTTTCCCCGAGACTATCATACGAGAGAATGCGTATCGCTAAACAGGTTCACCCGGGCGAAGTGATTTTAAACATGTTTGCTGGCGTGGGTTGCTACTCCTTAGTTATCGCAAAGCATTCCAATCCTAAGAAAATCTTTTCAATAGACATTAATCCGTTTGCCATTCAGTACATGCAAGAAAACATTAAGCTTAATAGAGTTGAAGAAAAAGTTGTCCCAGTTCAAGGAGACGCAAAAAAGGTTATCCAAGAAAGATTGCAGAACGTAGCGGATCGAGTTCTCATGCCACTACCTGAAAAGGCTTACGAATATCTTGACTACGCCATGTTGGCGCTTAAGCCAACTGGAGGATGGGTCCACTATTACGATTTTGAACACGCCAATAAAGGTGAAAACCCCATCGAAAAAATTGAGTTGAAAGTATCTAGAAAAGTACAAGTGTTAGGCGTTAATTTTCAAGTGGTGTTCGGGAGAATTGCGAGAACAACCGGACCCAACTGGCATCAAGTGGTTCTTGATATACAAGTAAAGGAATCATCTTGATAGCCAAATCTTTTATAGCCTTCTTGTAAACAATACGAGCAACAGGGAGGGATAGAACATCAAAAGGAAATTGATGGACATCTTGGCTTGTCCAATCGATAAATATTATCCCCTTGAGCTTCACGTTTTCGAAGAGAAAGAAGAAATCGTTGAAGGCATAATAATTTGTCCTAAATGTTTGCGTTGGTATCCGATTAGAGACGAAATCCCAGAAATGTTACCTGACGAGCTGCGAGAAGAAAAAGACGAGCTGCCTTTTCTGCAAAAATGGAAAAATAAAATCCCCAAGAAAATACTCTTACAGGGCAAACCCTTCAGCCTTGAAGAGGAAACCAAAAAGAAGAAAAGCTAGCCAGCGAATTCAAATTGAATGGCCTTTTGGCACATTTCCACGTCTATCTTAGAAAGCAGTCATAGAATTGCAGCTTTCATGAATTTCATTTTTAGTTAAATGGTAAAAACATGATGATAGTGAAGCCAAGTTGAATAAGAATTAGTGTTATTGTAACTTGTTTTTCGGTCATTGATCTGATGTTCATCAGGAGATGGGTCCAACTGTATATCTTTCGTCCATACGGTGGATCAAGCTTCCCGTCTTCCCTCAATTTTCCGAGACAGGTTACCTTGAATTTGACCCTCAACTTCAAAAAAAATTCGATGATGAATGGCAACATCACCAAGATTCCGCTTCTTTCCATGTTTCCGACTATT
>JAOUJL010000164.1 GCA_029883255.1 Candidatus Bathyarchaeota archaeon
TATTTGGCCCTTGTTTGTAACCTCTTTCTTGGGGGCAGATGTGGCTGTTCTAGGGTTGATAGACGGTTTAGGTGATGCTGTCGTTTCTATGTCTCAAGCGGGCTCTGGGTACCTTTCTGACAGACTGGGGAAAAGAAAGATTTTCATCTGGACTGGCTACCTGTTTGGATCACTGTCAAGGGCGGGTTATGCCCTCTCAACCGTGTGGCAACCTTTAATTCCCTTCAGGATTTTGGACAGGTCCGGAAAGATAAGGGGGGCACCAAGAGACGCTATTGTTGCAGACATATCCACAAGGGAGAACAGGGGAAGTAACTTTGGTTTGTTGAGGGCGATGGACAATTTGGGTGCTGTTTGCGGCATCATCACCTGCATTTTATTGTTCACTTACTTGGGATACAGAAACATGTTTCTAATCGCCTCCATTCCATCCTTAATCAGCGCCCTGTTGATTCTCACCTTCATAAGGGACAGAAAAACCCAGAGAATCCACAAGGGAGTTTCTCTGAAAGACCTAACCCTAAACCTCAAGTTGTTTTTGTTGCTTAGCGCTCTGTTCGCCTTAGGTTCCTTCAGTTACTCCTTTCTGTTAGTTTACGCAAAAGAATTCGGTTTTGAAACGCCTCATATTCCGGTTTTATATCTGGTCTTCACCGCCGTAGCTTCACTTATGTCCCTGCCATTCGGAAAACTTGCAGACAAACTGAGCAGAAAAGCGGTGTTGGTTTTGTCTTATTTTTTTTGGGGTCTGACGTGTTTAGGCTTCATTTACATTAAATCGTACATGGGAGTTGTGTTATTATTTGTCTTGTACGGTCTGCACAAAGCAGCGATGGAGCCTGTGCAGAGAACATTTGTCTCTGAACTGTCACCAACGAAGTACAGAGCAAGCGTGTTGGGAGCTTTTCAGATGATTGTTGGGTTGTGCACATTGCCAGCCTCACTCATAGCTGGTCTACTGTGGTCAAATTTCGAAATGATTGCACCGTTCTACTTTTCCTTGGCTTTGACAGGTTTAGCGGTAGTCTTGATGTTGTTTGTAAAGGAACAGGCTTAAATCTGAGCTTCAAACCAGCGGAGTACGCTCAAAAATTCTCATCATAAGAACAGAAATAAGAAAAGGAGGAAAGGACAATCATAGAAGACAACGGCAATCCTTTGCGTTTATATAGTTTTTTATTAAATATATGACCATGCACAAGCAACGAGTCGTCATCATAATGGGTTCTAGACGCGACCTTAGCTTCGCCGCTCCCATAGGTCGGGTGCTTGAACGCTTTGGTGTTAACTATGAATACAGGGTAGCATCGGCGCACAAAACTCCGAAAGAGCTCATGAATCTCTTGGGAGAATATGAACAAACTCGAGACAGTGTTGTCTACATCACGGTTGCTGGCATGTCTAACGCGCTTTCCGGTCTCGTGGACGCCAACACGAGACATCCAGTCATAGCCTGTCCCCCCTACTCAGAGAAATTCGGAGGTGCAGACATCTACTCCTCCCTAAGAACACCAAGTGGAGTCGCCCCCCTCGTTGTCCTTAACCCGGAGAACGCCGCCCTAGCAGCAGTAAAAATGCTTGGACTGGAAAACCCAACCCTATCCGAAAAAATCTACCACTTTCAACTAGAGAAAAAGAAAGAAGTCAACACCGCCGATAACGAAGTGAAAGGAAAGAAAGCTTCTGACCTAGAAAAAAGACTAGCAGAGGCGGAACAATGAGCGAACTGAAAAAACGTTTTTTGCGAAGCGGGAAAGTCAAGGACATTTATGACGCTGGCAAAGAAAAGCTTCTGTTCGTTTACACGGACAGGCTATCCTCTCACGACGTGATGTTAGCTGACAAGATTCCGCACAAAGGTCAAGTTCTATGTCGTCTATCCGCGTACTGTTTTACAAACTGTAAAGATCACGGTTTTGAGACACACATGATAGAGGTCCTTGACTCAAACAAAATGCTGGTCAAAAAACTTTTTCTCATACCAATCGAGGTGATTGGGAGAAACTATCTTTACGGTTCATACTGGAAACGATACCAACGCGGTGAAGTTCAGCTTCCTGAGGGAACAGATCCCGTTTTAGCGGCAAGGCTCACCGAACCCGTAGTCGAGTTTACCACAAAGTTTGAAGCCAAAGACAAACCGCTAACTGAACAGGAGATAGTGTCTAAGGGATGGTTAAGAACCCGCGAGATTGCTCAAATTAAAAGAATTACATTGAAACTAAACGAGTTGATTTTAAAGGATGCGGAGGGAGCCGGATTCATTCTCGCAGATTTCAAGCTTGAGTTTGGAATGGACGAGGACGGAAAAATAATTCTGGCTGACGAAGCGGAAACACCAGACACTTGTAGGTTCTGGGACGCAAGCAAGTATCAACCCGACAAGGTGCAGGAGAGCTTCGATAAACAAATTGTGAGAGACTACCTTGAAAAAGTGAAGGGCTGGGACAAGAATCAACCGACGCCGGGAACAAAATTAACTAAGCCTATCTTGCCTGAAGAGATCATACGGAAAACGAGTCAACGATACATCCAAGCATACGAAAGATTAACTAGAAGAAAGTTCTAATTGAATCCGCTTGTGAGGTGGCTTAAATTGGTTATAGAAAGGGAAGAGATGCAAGAGATCGCCAAATCCTATCGGAAACCAGTCGGTCTCAACCTAGGGTCTCACTCCGCACTTGACGCCTGGCTGGGGCAGAGAGACTACGATTTCAGAAGCATAATCTACACAACCCCTCAAAGAGCAAGGATTTACCTTCAAAATCCCATGGTTGGAGAGCCTGGCGAAGTCGTGGAGGACCTGCCAGCTCTGGTTCATAGAGACCTAATTGTCGTAGAAGACCCCGCCGACTTGAAAGGGAGAGACAAATGGAAAAGCGCCATTTTAATTCTAGACAAATACTCCGACATCGTCAAGTACGTGGACGACTTGATCGATCTGGAATGCCTCCAGATTCCGAACAGGGCTTTCTCAGTTTACGTTGGCGGAGATGCGTACTGCAGCGTCATCGAAAACAAGTTTGCAGTGCCGATCGTTGGGTCTAGGAAACTGTTGAAGATCGAAAACAGAGGTGAAATCGAAAGAGACTACTACTGGTTTGCCGAGAAAGCAGGCATCCCGTACCCGAAATCGTATGAATACGAAGTTCATAAGAGGGGCATGAAGTTTAAAGAGCACATTGACGAGCCCATTCTGCTGAAAGCAGAGCACGCGCACAGAGAGTTTGAAAGGGAATTCATCTTCGCAGCGGACTCTAACGATTTGGAGGAGAAGGTTGAACAGGAGATGGAAATTGGAAATCTCAGTAAGGAAAGTTTGGAGAGAGCTAGAGCTGAGCAGATAATTCTCGGTCCCCATGCAAACTTCAACTTTTTCTTCTCACCTCTAGACGCAAAACAAGATTGGGGAGACGTCGACGACTGGTACGCAAAACTGTACAAGGTAAGCTTAGAGGATGCGAGAGCCTGCCTAGCAGATCAGTTCCTCTCTATAGACGAGAGGAGAGAAACGACCCTCGACGGCTTGAAGAGGCTTCCCGTTGATGTTCAGTTGAAGATTAAGAAGATTCCCTCCTTCGAAGTCACCTGCCACGTTCCCATGAGTCTGCGTGAGTCGTTGCTAAAAGACGTGCACAGGTTCGCGGATGCTTTCTTGCTGGCGACTAGAAAGTACGAGCCTCCAGGGATAATCGGCGCTTGGTGTCTGCAAACCATCATCACGTGGAGTAAGATAGGACCAGGCATGGCAGTTGAATACGGCTTGTACGATGTTCCGGAAGGAAAAGAAACCTACATGCACATCCCAGCCACACAGGATGTTGCGTTGAGACACGGTGGTGGGACGAACACCCACATGGGGATCGGCTCGCAATACGCCAACGCGAAGTATCAGAGAAGGATGA
>JAOUJL010000165.1 GCA_029883255.1 Candidatus Bathyarchaeota archaeon
ACGAAGAGTACCTCTATGGTTCCCATCCACCTCTCACTTTGAATCGACACACCGGTCCCCCAGAGAAGACGATTATAGAGCAGATAGACTATCGTTCCAACGATTATCGTGCCAGCTAAGGGAGGAAATCCAGATTGCTCAAGAGTTTCTGAGACTTCTCCCAGCGGACCGAAAAGCCCCCATTGAAGAATATTCAACGCCAACAACGGAATTGGCCAAATCACGGTTGCGATTACCCAAGCCTTATACGCCGTAAAAAGTTTAATGTTGCGAACAAAAATCGCCTTGAAAGTCCGCCACTCTTTAATTATGTTCAATCCCTCAATTTCCTCCCCGTTAGAGATATGAACACATCCTCAAGCGTCGGTTTGGCCTGCTCCAGCGTTATAATCCTCGCACCACTTCTTATCAAGAACTCTGTCGCCGCAGGCATCACTTCCTCCGCGTTATCACAATGAATCTTTATGGTGGCCCCGCCAACCGTTGGATCGGTGAAAGCTATAACAGCCTTCTTGACGCCATCTATTGCCTGCAATTTCTTTTCATCGGCTTGTTGAAGATTTGACACGTTCATACTTATTATGTCAGTTCTTCGAATTTTTTTCTTGAGTTTTTCAGGTGTATCCAGTGCAATTATTTTCCCATTATCAATGATTGCTATTCTGTCGCAGAGCTGATCAGCCTCCTCCATGTAATGAGTTGTGTGCAAAATTGTTTTGTTCTGCTTTCCTTGGAGTTCATTCTTTACGAAGTCTCGAATCACTCTCGCAGAACCCGGATCGAGGCCTAATGTGGGTTCATCCATCAGTAGGATTGGGGGATCGTTTACGAGACCCCTTATCACATGTAGTCTTTGTTTCATTCCTCTGGAGTATTTTTCTACATGGTCGTCGGCCCGTTTCTCCAACTCTACGAGCGGTAGTAGCTCGTCTATGCGTTTCTTTGCTATGCGGTCTGGGATGTTGTAGAGTTGGGAGAAGAACCAAAGGTTTTCTCTGCCTGTGAGACGCCAGTAGAGACCTCTTTCGCCGCCTGTTACAACTCCAATGGATTTCTGTACCTCTTGAGGTTGTTTGATTACGTCGTAACCGTTGACGGTTGCTGTTCCATCATCAGGAATCAGCAACGTGCTAAGGAGTTTGATGGCTGTTGTCTTGCCGGCTCCGTTAGGGCCGAGGAGACCGAATAATTCTCCTTCTTTTATTCTCAAGTCTATGTGGTCGACTGCCACAAGTTCTTCCTTTTTCGGTCTAACTCTACGAAAGAAATGTTTTAGACCTTTGCCTTCCGTTTTGGCTTTTTTCTCGAATACCTTCGTTAGGTTTTTTGTTTCTATGGAATAAGCCGGCAAATTGGATGCTCCAAATTATGGTTTTCTGTAGTTAGAATGAAATGCATGCATAAAAGGGAAACTCACGTTTTGTAGTCACAATTTGTTACGATATTATGAGACCCTCCAGAGTCATGCATGCATAATTCTTATTCTTTGCCGGTATGCCAACAGTTCGAACGCTTCAAGATCTTTTTTTGTTTTTATTGGTTTCATTTGGAATTACCCAATAAACAATGGCTTAAATGAGTATAAAAAGGTTTTTATCACCAAAACGGGTTGGTTATAATAGCAATCTTTTTCAGTATTAAAGCGGATGTTTGAGTAGCGAATAAGTGGTTGATGTTAAACGCATGCATGCGTAGACTGAGGGGATGGGGGTTTCATTTCGTAGAGAGAGAAAGGAGAGAAAAAGCATGTACGAAATTACTCTATTCATCAACCCCCATTACGATTATTAGCTACAGAGGAATTTAATGCTACTGTTTAGAACAGCAAGGATTTTTAGTTGAGGTGTTGAGGGTTTAGTGACTATGAGCGGGAGTAGGAAAAGTCTTGTCTAAGCCTGTGACGTTTGACACTGTGGTTGTCAGGTTTGGCGGCGAGTTGTGGCTTAAGAAGACTTGGACTAGAAGACGTTATATTCGTTGTTTAATTGAGAACATGAAACGTGTTTTGAAGCGTTATAACGTTGAGTACGGCGAAGTGATGCGCAGACGTGGCCGTTTGCTTTTGAAGACAACCTCAGCGGTAGAGGCTACGTCTAAGCTGAGCAGGGTGTTCGGCATTAGTTCTGTTTCTCCCGCTTTAGAGGTCGGTTCTAATAAGCTTGAGGATGTTGCGAATAAATGTGTGTTTTTGGCTAGCCATGTACTGAGTGAAGGAAATAGTTTTGCTGTTCGGTGCAGACGAGTTGGTGAGCATCCTTATAGCAGTAAGGACGTTTGTAGGGAGGTTGGACGTCGAGTTTTAGACGCGTTCGACGAGACTAGGAGTCTAACAGTTGACTTGAAGCGTCCAGACGTGGTTTTAGGCGTTGAAGTTAGAGGCGACGAAGCATTTGTGTTTGGTGAGGTTGTTAAGGGTGTGGGAGGTATGCCGCTTGGCACTCAGGGCCGCGTGGTTTGTTTGCTGAGTGGTGGCGTTGATTCCGCTGTTGCTGGGTGGTTGGTTATGAAGCGTGGATGCCAGTTGGTGCCCTTGTATTTTGATTGTAAGCCTTACACGGATGAGATCGCAACGGAGAGAGCCATGGAGATAGCCAAGGTTTTGTCTGATTGGGCGGTTGGATTTCCACGGCGCTTGTATGTTGTCCCTCATGGTCATGTTCTTGGGGCCATAGTGGAAAAATGTCCGCGTCGCTTAACTTGCCTGTTATGTAAGCGTATGATGTATCGAGTGGCTGAGGTTTTGGCTGACCAAGTTAGGGCTGAGGGAATCGTGACCGGAGAAGCGATTGGAGAGCAAGCTAGTCAGACGATACAGAATCTGAGAGTGTTGGATGAAGCGGCTAAGATGTACCCAGTGCATAGACCTCTTTTAGGCTTTGACAAGGCTGAAACTGAAGGATTAGCCAGAAAGATAGAAGCATACAAGATTACGGCTAGAAACGTACAGGGATGCAAAGCGGCGCCTCATAAACCTGCAACAAAGGCAAAACTAAAAGAGATTGTCGAAGCGGAAGCTAGGCTGAATATTGATGAAATGGTGGAACGTTGTGTAGGAGAGCTTAAAGTTGTGGATTTATAAATGAAACTCACTATACTCATTAATGCCCGCAGAATACGAGTTTTTTAGAATTGGTGGTTGAATGACTGAACGACCTCGCAGAAGAAGAGGGCGACACGATATAATAATGAAAATCTTGAAAACTGCTAAAGATGGCGAGAAGAAGACAAACATAATGTATAAAGCTCGCTTAAGTTTCTCTCAGCTTGAGCAGTATCTAGGCGCCTTAGAAAAAGCAGGGTTCATAACCGAGAGATCCGGTATATGGAGCACAACCGAGAAGGGACTTCACGTTATAGAAGCCTGCAAGATATGTCTCCGTCTCACAGAGGAAGTCGAGTAGACCAAGAGTTACGCCATCATAGTTGCCTGTTTATTTTGCATGCATAAACACTAAACACTCAACTATTCCTTCTTTTGCAGCTATGATAGATTATACAATGCGTACATGCACGCCAAAGCTGCGTCAACCAAGCTTTCCCTTGTAATGCATGCACATAGAACAATGTTCCATAAACTTCAAATCAAAGGACTTGTTAAATAAAGTTCGGGGAATGCGAGTTAGGCTTCAAAAATAAGCCTTGAAAGAGAAAGGAGAGTTTTCTTTAGTTACGCATTCCCTTCATCTGTTGTTAACTGATAAGAATTTAACATATAAATTTATGCATTTGAAATATCTAAATCCGTGTCTGACTAATGCATGCATAAAGAAAAAGGAGGGTTAACCCTTCAGAATCTTTCATTTGCAAAAATCTTATTAAGTCATTACATAAGTGTAACCCATGCGAAAGGAATTAGCTGAAAAATTGTTACGAGAACTCCTCAATAATTCAAAAAGGAGT
>JAOUJL010000166.1 GCA_029883255.1 Candidatus Bathyarchaeota archaeon
ATCCCCGGCATAATAAAAATGGCTGAGGCCCTTCCGCCAAACCTTCCAAATCTTCGCATCGTAGAGATAGTGGGTGTGGACAAACAAGCTGACGGGGGAACCCACGTTAAGAACCTGAGAGAAGTTGAGCAGATAAAACTACTCAAAACTGAAAACAAAGGGAAACACAATCGACGGGTCTACTTAAAACTCTTGTGAGGACAACACTTCATCTGCACCCACAGCAAAAATAAAACAAAAATCACACCCTCAAGCGCGACGCCTTGCTGATTGCCAAGAAAGGAAAACTTAACTACAAAAAGAACCCACTAGAGAAGATCGGTGAACGACTTGTCTCATGAGATTAAGCTTCTGGCAACCCTCTCTAACGCTTTCGGGCCTCCAGGGAACGAGAAGAAGATACGTGAGATCCTCAAGAAGGAGCTGGAGGAATACGCCGACGAAGTAAGAGTAGACAAACTCGGAAACATCCTCTTCTTCCATCAAGGAAAGGAGAGATCCCCCAACGTGATGCTGGCTGCGCACATGGATGAGGTCGCCTTCATAGTCACCTTCATAGAAGAGAACGGTTTCCTACGCTTCCAGACATTAGGAGGCATAACAAGTAACATCATGCCCGGACAAATGATACTTCTCCAAGTAGGCAATGAGCAATACGTTAAGGGAATTATTGGGACTAAGCCGCCCCATATCATGACGGCGGAGGAACAAAAAAAGGTGGTACCTATAGAGGACCTTTTCGTTGATATAGGGGCTGAGAGTCTTGAAGAGGCTGAAGGGAAGGATGTTGAAATAGGGACGCGAGGCGTCTTCGACATAGAATTCGCAGAACTGGGAGGAGGATACCTCAGGGGCAAGGCTTTCGACGACAGGGCTGGTTGCACTGTGCTAGTAGAGGTCTTCAAAGCTCTGAAGGATTCGCCTTACAACCTTGTAGCCGTCGGAACAGTCCAGGAGGAAGTAGGGTGCAGGGGGGCACGCACAGCAGCTTGGCAGATAGATCCGGACTACGGTCTCGCGTTAGAAGGAACTTTCGCGGCGGACGTCCCCGATTCCAGACCCGACAGGACATCGGCTAAGCTCAAGGGTGGACCCGTCGTAACAATCGTGGACAGAGCCACAATCACCCACCCAACTATCCTTAATACTCTCATCAAATTGGGAAAGGAGAAGTCGATACCCTTTCAGTTCAAAAAGGTGCCGATGGGAGGAACGGACGCTGGCGCGATACATCTCACAAAGGCAGGTGTACCAAGCGGAACCGTAGCCGTGCCTTGCAGATACATTCATGGACCTGCCTCAGTCACACATATCGACGACTTGAGAAACACCATCGCATTGTCGACCGAGTTCGTGAAAGCCATCTCTGAACTTTGAGGATATTTTGTAAGTTGCAAGCGCGCGCTAACAGATAGCTGGAACCTCGAAATTTCCTGCTTATCTAACATTATAATTAGAGGAGAAGATACCATTGAAGTGTGCGTTCCACACTGTGTTTACAAAAGGTTTATTAAGTCTTAATACATATGTTACTTCGTCACGCTAAAAGGTGGTGTATTCGATGTCTGAGAACGACAAAAAAGAGAACCCGAAACTACAATCAAAAAATGTCACATCATCAAGGGACTTGCCTTTAGAACTTAGAAGAAAAGAGGCAAGTAAACCAATGTACTTGACTCGGTATGAGTAGCGAAGACCCAAACAATTTTCTAGTTTCCATTTTCTAAATCAAGTTCGTTTTTAGAAATTATTCATTGCGTAGAATTTAGAAAATTTCAGATTATCTCATATTATAATGTGTTTAGAATTTAATGCGAGAACCCATCTCCCAAGCAAGCAGTTGACCCGAAACGTCACAGCATAGAAAAAAGGGAAGATGCGAGAGATATCTCAATCAGAGACGGCTTGACCAGACTATAGTGCGCGCGCGACATAATCTGGTTATAACTAGACGTTTCTCCTGAAACATCGTATTTTCCCTGGAGTATTTTCCAAAAGCCATAAAAACTAGACCAGAAAAAGCAAGAATGAAATGTGCTCACACTAACTAACCGAGGCGTCTACATGAAACTTGAAGAATTGTACAAGAAAATTGTTAGAGAACTAGAGAAGCACGCTGATGCTGAATTAGCATCAAAGAAAGTAGCAACGGCGAAGTATTTTGGAGTTGACTGCAAATCCTATGGAATTAAGAGATCGGAAATAGCAGGCCTTATTGAAAAATCCCTGGAAAACTTTAAGAAATTGAGTCTTGAGGAGAGGTTTGAGTTAGCTAAGAAATTTTATGCTTCTGACTTCTCCGAACAGGTGCATTTTGGAGATGTGATTCTAAAGCTCAACCTTGAAGAAACAACACCTTTCCACTATAACTTCTTAGACGAAATTGGAGACTACTTGAACAATTGGGCAGACACTGATTGGTTCTGTAGCGAGATTGCGAAGCCTTTACTGATAAAGTATCCTAAAGAGACCTTAACCCTACTAAGAAAATGGAACAGTTCTGAAAACCTTTGGAAACGTAGAGCAAGCGTAGTTACTTTTACTAGAAAGATTGGGGAGAGTGGAGAGTTTACAGATGTGGCATTAGAGTTGTGTGACAATCTGATTTGGGATAAGGAAGATTATGTGCGAAAAGGAGTTGGTTGGGCACTCAAAGATAACATGAGAGGTGCTAAGAAAAGAGTACTTGATTATGTTAAGTCTTTGCGACGAAAAGGAGTTTCATCAGTAATCACACTATACGCGATTAGAGACCTCAAAGGCAAGGAACGAGAGGAAGTGCTGAGAATAAAGCCAAAGAAGGATTGAGTGGCATGTCGTCAAACGAAACTAAGATCTCCATTTGTCGCCGGTTCAAACCTGCCTCTCGGCACAACGGGCAGATCCTACCAGGCTGAATCCGCATTAACCGCTATCCTTTTCTAGCCATGATTCCTGTCTACAGTCAATGAGGAGTGGTCGATGACAAAGGAACTGATAAGAGCGATCTTTGCTCGGCGTAGTATACGCAAATACACAGCGGAACTTGTTAGTGAAAAGGATGTTAAGACGATGCTCGAAGCTGACATGGCGGCCCCATCAGCCTCAAACCGCAAGCCTTGGCACTTCATCGCAGTAACCGACCGGCAGATACCGGATAATCTGGCCAGGGCTCATCCCCATGGCAAGATGCTTCTGGAAGCGCCCCTCTGTATAGCAGTTTGCGGTGACAAAAACATCTCGTCCCGCTACTGGGTGCAGGACTGCTCCGCGGCTACAGAGAACCTCCTCTTGGTGGCAACTGCGCTGGGTCTCGGAGCGGTCTGGCTAGGCGTTCATCCTCGAGAAGAACGCGTCAATCCAATAAGGAAAGTGCTGAACATTCCGGAGAACATTGTTCCTCTTAACCTGATCTCTATCGGCCATCCAGCGGAAGAGAAAGAACCACGTACACAATACGACGAGCTGCGAGTGCATCTTGAACGCTGGTAGCATGCGGACAGAATTTCGGAGATATCTCGCGTACAAAGTTAATTTTACATATCAGTGCAGACAAGACAATCTCGTCGAGTTGATAGACTTTGAATAGAAAGAATGTTGTCGAGACAGCAAAATCTTATGCGACGAAAGGTTTCTTGTGCTCCGAATCTGTCTTGCTAGCAATCAGTCAATGGTTAGAAATTCGAAACGAGCTGATTCCTAAGATCGCGACAGGGTTTGGGGCCGGTTTAGGCGGTCAAGGAATGGTATGTGGTGCCTTAGCTGGAGGCATTATGGCTCTTGGTCTCAAGTTTGGAAGAAATGACATCAAGAAACAAGACACGAAACCTTACTGGTTCGCGTTCGAATTTCTCAGGCGATTTAAAAGGGAATATGGCTGTGTAACATGCCGAGAATTGACTGGTTGTGATT
>JAOUJL010000167.1 GCA_029883255.1 Candidatus Bathyarchaeota archaeon
TAACCTTTTTGGTACACTTCCTTTTCTTTTTTGATTCAAAAAATGTCGTGCACTGTCAGCAATTTTATGCATGCTGTATGTATTTTACTTGTTTTCTGGGAATATTTCCTTCGCATGCCAGATGCCGAAACCTGAGACGGCTTCCGGTGTTTCTACATGTTTGTACCATTTCTTCGTGGTGCCGATTTTAGATCGCAGCTTCCACTTCATTTGCTTCTTTTCTATGCTGATATATTCGAGAAGCTTGGCAGTCTTATTGGAAATGTCAGCTCTTTCTTCCTCACTAATTAACTCGGGGCCTATGTCTACTTTAGGTCCAATTTCTTCAAGCTTGTCCACGCATTTTTTGATCTTACGTAGATTGGTTGTGGCGGTATACCAGAAGCCCCAGTCAATTGAGAGGAGTTTGGCTACGTACTTTGCATTAATGTTTTCCTCGTCGGTTTCTCCAACATCATGGGCCCTTATCAGAACGAGACAGTCCTTAAGATCCTTCTGGCCAAAGGCTTCCCACATCTGGATCTTCTCAAGCAGTAGATCACTGACTGAAATCGTCGGTGAGTCAATAGTTAATCGTTTACGAAAGTCGATAGGGTGATTTGCAACCAATAGCTTGTCAAAGAAGATATCAGCATAAAACCGCTCTTTAGGGTGGAAGCATATCAGGCGTTGCGAGGTCGCGGTGCTAATTGTCGGTCTTCTTTTGATATAACCAAGGTCCTTCGTAAGGAAATCTATTACTTGTTTCATTTGTTTTTTAAACGCCATGAAGTCGAGGTCGCTAAATTCTTGCTCTATACCCTTTCCTAACCTACCTAACCTTTCAGCAAACTCTCGGTATTTAGAACTGTGTAAGGCGATTGCCACACCGCCCATAACTCGGAGAACTATCCCTTTATCCTGGGCTTGACCAGCTATACGTCTTGCCTCCTTGAGGAAAGTGTCTGAGGAGACGATTCTACTTTTTGCCACGTTTACACCTCTCAAAAACTCTCCTTGAGTGTGTTACTTCTAAATTACTTAATAAATCGTGCGCTCTTCCATCTGGTTAAATTAGTTAAGCATGAACCCAGCCTCAGACGAATTCGTTGAAACCGAAACGGAGGAGGACACTGTTGGTGAACACTCTGAGACCAATTAGTTGAAATTGAAACAGAAAAAGCTTTAAGCACTTCTTTTGAACACAAAATGGAAAAAGATTTCTAAGAGAGAGAAAAGAAATGGCAGAAGTATATGCGAGGAAAGCAACTGGACTAGTTAGAGAGGCGAGTCTTGTCGACACCGTCTTCTTTGGAATCATGAACAACGCGGTAGCGGTGTGCATATGGTTCTTCCTCAGCGAAGCCCCTTACGGCTATCCAGGACTGAATGTGCTCTTAACATGCGTTATCGGTCTCATCCTAACCGTTGGCTTTGGGTTTATGTGGGGCATCTTAGGGGGTTCAATGCCACGAAGCGGTGGAAGCTACGTCTACAATTCCCGAATCATACATCCTGCCATCGGAACCGCAGTGAGCATGTGTAACGCCGCCTTTGTCATGGTTATGTGGATCTGGGTGCTTTGTCCATGGATACCAGAGGTTGGGGTACCAATACTTGCAGGTTGCATGGGGATTGCCCCGGAAACTATAGCGTTCTGGGCGACGACGCCAGAGGGCATGTACATCATGTCCACGATAGTAAACTTACTTGCGTTCGTCGTAATCGCACTGGGATTACAAACCTATTTTAGAATTCAAAAGTTCATGGTCATATGGGGGATGATCGGCGTTATTATAGCTGCCGTCATATTCACCACTACTCCACACGCAACATTTGTGAACATATGGAACAACTACGCCGCAGAGACGGGTTCCTTAAACTTTGCACAAACTATTGAAGCCGTCGATGTGGCAATGGAAGGGATACCGACAACCTGGAACTTGTCCTCAACATTACACGCTCTCCTACCGTTCAGCTGGGTTTCGGTGTATGGTTACATCATTGCCTTTATTGGTGGCGAAGTTAAGAGTCCTAGACGTAACATACTCATAGGGCAAGTGTTGAATGTCGTAGTATCGGTCCTGCTTTTGACATGGGTTTCGTTATCTTTCGAGGCGATGGGCGGCTATAACTTCCTACATGCACAATCATACATAGATATGGAGGGGGGAGTAGCACTCGAGGGCGTCGGCGAGTATGCCTTCCCGTTCTCAACAACCTACATTAATATCGGATCACTGATTGTGGGTTTTCAACCCATACTTGGATTTATAATGGGTATGAGTTTCATTTTCATGGACTTTCTGTGGATACCATTTTCCTACATCGCCTTTAGCAGAGGGTTGCTCGCCTGGGGAATGGATAGAATTGGACCAATGTGGTTTACCGATGTTAATCTGAGACTTGGTTCTCCACTTAAGGTTCTTTTCCTATGCTTTGTACTTTCACAGATAGTTCTCACAGACTACTGTTGGCATCCTGAGGTTCTAGGGGCCCTTTCAGTAGAACTTATGCAGTTGCTCTCAGTGTTCGGGGTAACAGCGATAGCCTGTACAATATTTCCATTCGTTAAAAAAGTTAGGCACATCTGGGATACATCCCCATACAAGGGCTGGCGCGTAATTGGGATACCTGCGGCAACGATCGCTGGCATCGTATCTTTAATCCTTGTTGGCATACTTATTTGGGCTAGCTATTATCCTGAAATACTGGCAGACCTATTGGCAACGTGGTCGTGGATATACATAATTGTTTGGATTAGCGGTCTCGCTTGGTACTTCGGTTGGAAGAGTTATAGGGCAAGACAGGGCATCGACATTACATTAGCCTTCAAGGAGTTAGCACCAGAATAACACCTCAACAATCTCTCTTTTTTATCTTTTAAACAAGAGACAACATTAAAGTAATTTTGTGTCAATACTACGTTATAGATAGCTGAAGGGTCTACGAATAATGGTGAAAGCTAGATGAAACTTCTCTTCTCAACCGACGTACACGGATCAGAAACCTGCTTCAGAAAGTTCCTCAACGCTTTGAAAGTTTACAACGTTGAAGTAGGCATTCTGCTTGGAGACCTCTGCGGTAAAATGATCAACCCTATTGTGAAGCAACCAGACGGCACCTACATCTGCGACTTCTTTGGCAAGAAGATAGCAAGAACCGAGGAGGAATTGCGAGTTCTAGAGAAAAAGATTGCTGCAATAGGCAACTACTACTTCTATACTACACCCGAGGAGGCGGAAAAGTTGAAAGCGGAGGGAAAAACAATCAAAGGAAGGATAGACGAACGAGCAGCAAAGATACACTTAGTTAAGGGAAAGATTGAAGACCTATTCCGACAATTAGCGACTGAGAGACTGAAAAACTGGATCAGGCTTGCTGAAGAAAGACTGGGAGCTAGCAACATAAAGATGTTCATGGTTCCGGGCAACGATGATCTCTTAGAAATCGACGAAGTTCTAGACAGCTCTACATACGTGATTAATGCAGACAACAAGAAGGTTGACGTTAAAGGCTATGAAATGATAAGTCTTTCTTGGTCCAACCCCACACCATGGGACACCCCAAGAGAATGCAGAGAGGAAGAACTAGAAAAGAAAATCGACAAACTCGCGTCTCAAATCGAGGACATGGAAAGCACAATCTTCAACTTTCACGTACCACCCCACGGCACAGTTCTGGATGAAGCCCCCGAGCTATCTAAAGACCTAGTACCCTCAATGGGTAAAACCGTCAGCGCTGGCAGTAAAGCCGTCCTTAACACCATCAAAAAACATCAACCACTTTTAGGCCTCCACGGCCACATTCACGAATCTAGAGGCGTTCAAAAAATAGGTAGAACAGTATGCCTGAATCCGGGCAGCGAATATACAGAAAGCATACTAAGAGGAGTGATCGTTTTCC
>JAOUJL010000168.1 GCA_029883255.1 Candidatus Bathyarchaeota archaeon
CTTCTGTATTTCTCTTTTTTAAACCCTTTCGCTGTTTCTTTGAACGGAATCGTTGCATCCAACCCCATTTTACAGGTTGTCGCCTTTTTTCCTTCAGTCAAGTCTCCAGAGGGATCTAGAGAAGACCCTCTTTGTTTTGGCAGAATAGCAGCGTTTTTATCTGCTTGAAATCTCGTTGCTATGGCCCATTCAACGTCGTTTGGATCATAGATGTTTATATCGTCATCCACAACAATACAATGTTTCAATGACCTGTGACCTTTAAAAGCTGCTTCAATCGTTCTCTTTCCGTCATCTGGATTCCGTTTCTTTATTTGCACCACCGCGTGCAGCCAGCTACAACCACCAGGAGTTATGTAAACATCCTTACATTCACAGACCTTACTCACTTCATTAAAAATCGTTGGCTCTCTGGGCATTCCCATCAAAAACTTGTGCTCATTTCTTCCGGGAAGCAGGGTTTGGTAAATTGGCTTCTCCCTGTGAGTTATACAATTGATTTGTATCACTGGTTGCTGTCTTACCCTATCAGCGATTCCTGTTGTATCTACGAATGGTCCTTCTGGTGCTTTTTCTTTTGTTATTCTTCCTTCTAATACAATCTCGCAGTCCTTCGGGACTTCGATGTCAATGGTTTTACACTTCACTAACTCTGTTTTTTCGAGTGCGTTTGCCATTCCCATTTCGTCAACGCCTTTTGGTAGAGATGTGGCGGCAGCGAGAAGAACAGTGGTTGAGTTGCCTATGCACATTGCTATGTCGAGTTCACCGCCAGACTTTTTGAGGGCAGTGTCGGTTCCCCTCTCTTCGACAATCCTAGCTACGAACCTGTTCTTATCTAGCAGCATCAGTCTGTGGAAACATGTGTTTCTGCCTAACTCAGGATCTTCTATTATGCAGATAGCCGATGCGATGTATTTTCCGCCATCCTTTTCTGTGTACCTCATTATGGGAAGCTTTGTCAAATCAACATCTTTCTCAACTATTTCCTGGCATTCTCCCTTCTCCACAACATCGGGGCGTACAGGGTTTTCTATGGCATTCGATAATTTGTGCAACAATTGTTCTTTCTTGATGTTCAAGGCTCTGGCAATCAGTTCTTTAGAGGAGACCAAGCCGCCTACGACGGGGATGCTTGATTCTTTCACTTTCTCAAAGAATACGGGTTTCTCGCCGAGAGCATCTATAATCCCCGCCATCTCATACTCAGTTGACACTTCCTTTTTTATTTTTGTCAGTTCTCCATTTTTGTCAAGCTGTTCCAGAAAACTTCTGAAATCCAATCTTATCCCTTCTATAAAGGTAGTTTCTTGTTTCTGATAAGGCTATTTTATATTTTTTGAATCCCGATCTTTGTTCTCAGCACTTCGAACCCCTCTTTTTCAATTGCTACGGCAACCGCTTCTTGTAATTCTCTTCCTGGCGTTAACGCTACCATGCAGCCTCCGCCGCCACCGCCAGTTAGTTTTGCTCCAAACGCGCCCTGCTCTTGAGCTAATTTGGTCAGATAGTCCAATTCTTTGCAAGAAACTTTAATTTCTTGCAGTAGGTGATGATTTTGGCTCATTAACCTTCCGACTTTTCTTAAATCAAAGTCTTCCAAGGCCTTTCTCGCCTCGAGTGCTAACCATTCTGCTTGATTGAACAACGAATCGTATTTTTCTGGATTTCCTTTCTTTCTTTCTGCAACGCCTGCAACCATTTCCTTCGTGTCAGCGACAACTCCCGTGTTACCTATGACAATTCCAACGGGCTGCTTTATACTCAATCTTTCAATTGTGTTTGGGCCTCCGCTTAGATTCCTCCTGAACCAGATTAGCCCTCCGTAGGTTGCCGCGGTGTTGTCGATGCCTGAGGGTGTTCCGGCGTAAGCTTTCTCAGCTTCATAAGCAATTTCATTAATTCTTTCATCTGACAAATTCATCTCTAACTCTTCGGCTATAGCTCTAGCGATTGCAACGCTACTTGCTGCAGAAGCACCAATTCCGCTGAAGCTAGGGAGATTTCCTCCTAGCCAAATTTCTAGAAACACCTTTTCCAAATCGATTCCCATGGTTTTAAGCATTCTCTGAATTGACTCTTTTTGTTGGGTCCTCTTCTTTTCAGTGTAACCTTTTGCGCCTCTTCTTTCATCCTTTATAGTGATTCCGTCTCCAATTTTTCTCACTTCTGCGTCAGCTGTTAAATCAATTGCAGAAACAATTCCTGACACGCCGTGAACAACGAAATGTTCGCCAAACAAAATGACTTTTCCGAAACCAGAACCTCTTCCCATCGAAACCACCCAAATAATCAATAATTTCCAAAAATTTAAATTAATGGATTATGCGGGTTCCGAAGTTGAAATAGTCAAAGCGGCTTAAGGCTCACTGTGAAGCGGTTATGGGAGTTTTCAAGCCTGTGAGTGCGTGCGTGCATTTGGATAAGCTCCAAACCCAAAGCTTCTGTCCTCGCTGAAGGAAAATCCGAAAAAGTGGCGCCGTATACACCCATTTACAGTTCTAGCACACGATCATATGCTATACTATTTGCAGTGGTCTTCCTTCTATGAGTGCTAGGGCTGTTTTTCTCCTTGCGTTTTGCAGAAGTCTCCACACGGTTCCTCTTGAAACGCCCATTCTCTGTCCAGCCTCCTCTTGTGATAATCCTTCCAAGTCGACTAGTCTAAAAGCTTCGAGTTCTGCTCTATCTATAAAAATAGGTTCAAGATCTCCACGTGGATTAGGAGTCAGACCAGTAATTGGTGGAGTAATTCCTACTCTAACAGGCTTTGGGAATCGCCCTCTTCTGCCCCGCCTTCGTCTGCGTCCTTGTCCCCACATCGACTTGCCTATTCCTTTGCGCTGTTTACGTATGTATCGGCGCAACTTTTATATATTTCTGTGCATATTCTAATAAATAATAATGTGCACATGCACAAAAATAGAGGTGAGATGAAAAATGCCAAGAGGAGATAGAACAGGACCCCGAGGCTTAGGACCTAGAACTGGAAGAGCAGCAGGCTATTGTGCTGGTTATCCTATCCCTGGGTTCATGAACCCGGCACCTGGATTTGGAAGAGGCTATGGCAGAGGATTGGGCAGAGGTTTTGGAAGAGGACGTGGTAGGGGCTTCCGTGGAGGCTTTGGCAGAGAATGGTGGTATTACCCACCGCAATACCCACATGCTTATCCCCCGCCAATGTATCCACCAATGGCAACTCGACAGTCTCCGGAAGAGGAATGCGCAGCACTCGAAGACTACAAGAAAAATCTAGAAGCAGAGAAAGCAGACCTCGAACAAGAAATGAATGAAGTTGAGGCAACAATCAAAGAGCTAAGGGCAAAGCTTGAACAAGGAAAAAGTCAGCCATAAGACGATGAAATGCACGCGTTTCTTTCAGATTGCATAGAAGGAATGTCTTAAGAATGAAGAAGTTTAGGATAGCTGTCGCAACTAAAGGACATGAAGGCTTGGAAGATGTTGTATCAGAGGTCTTCGGCAGAGCTAACGCATTCACCATCATAGATGCCGAAGAAGGCGAGATTAAAGGGGTGAAAATACTGGAGAACCCTGCGATATCCTACAAGTACGGTGCTGGACCCATAGTCGTCAAAATGTTGATAGACGCAGGTGTGAACATGGTGCTAGCCACTGAACTTGGTCCCGGCGCGTCGGCGCTACTTGAGCAACACGACGTAGCTACAATAGCAGTTAAACCGGGTACTTCCGTCAAGAAATCGGTTAGAAAAGCCCTGAAAAAAGTTGAAAAGTGAGAGATGGCAAAAAGTGTCTGAATATCGTATTCAAAGCAGTTCTGATTTCCCATCCATACAGCAGAGTGTTCGGTTTAAAGCGTCCACGTGAACAAGAGTTAGAACGGCTGA
>JAOUJL010000169.1 GCA_029883255.1 Candidatus Bathyarchaeota archaeon
CCTCTATGTGAACTTCATTCCTCAGATGCCCTTCTACGTAACGCTTGGATTGATTGTTCCAGAGTTCCTCATAGTTCTGTTTCTCGTGCATGAACCTAAGAAGCGAGTGGGCAGTGTCTAGCTGCGTGCGCGATATTAACCTAGGGAACGTTCCTAGACGCCTTTTCTCTCTTTAGGTCTCTTCGGAAGACGGCTTCTCTCCCAAGGCTAGCCTACAGAGATTAATTAGGGGAATTGGTTCCAATCCTGCCTCCCTTACTCTCCTCCTCAAACTCAAGAAACAAAGAGGGCAGAGGAAAACCATGGCCTCAGCCCCAGCATCCAAGGCATCCTTTATATTCGTATCCTTTATCCTACCGGCTCTCTCATAATCTGTAGCCACAATTGCCCCTCCGCAACAGAGAGCGTTAATTCGATCGTGTTGCCGCTTCATCCTTTCAACTCCAATAATGTGGAAAAGTTCGTCCAGCCATCCATCCTTCCAAGGAGTGTACCTAGAAGCGCAGGGCTGTTGATAGGCAATCTTCTTGTTCAGTTTCTTGATCTGCTCCTTATGATCTCCGAGATAGTTGAGTAGATATTCAATGATGTGGATTGGTTGAAAAGGCAAATCGACCCCGTATTCCTTAGCCTTTGTAGTCATCATGGCATAACAGTCGTCGTGGTAGAAAATAATCTCCTTCGCTTTTGTTTCAGCAAGCTTGTCTACAACAGCCTGGGCGCCGTCTCTCACAGGACTCTCTTTTCCCGCATGAATCCACCCTATCTTGCAGAAATACTTTCCACCCTTTAGGAAGGTCATGCCTTCAAACAGTTGGCCCTCAAAAAGCCCAGGAATCAAATCTCCCACAGTGCAGAGAGACATAACCGGTTTTTCAGGCTTACCAAGGATAACTTCCGTGGGCATCATCTCAGCCGCGTAAAACATTTCAAGGGCTCGATTGCTAACCGGAAAGAGCGCGGTTTCTTCTTGCCTCTGATTGATGAGGTCGAAGGGATTAGCTCCCTTTTCACAGTATTGGTTACAGGCAACGCAGGTGATGCATTCTTTGATGATGGAGGCTGGTTCTCCTCTGATGAGTTTATCAATTTCCTCTTTTGCCTTTTCTTTACTGTAGTCAACATACTGACACTTCATTAAACACTCTCCGCAAAGATCGCATTTGGAACGGTCAAACATAGCTAAAACCCCTCCTCTGACTTGTTATTCATCTGAAGTTCTTCGACTATACGTTTGATAAAAATATAAAGACTCCCAAAAAGACAGGGCTATAGCTCATGTTTTTTCTTAGTTTGGTATTGGCCGCATCTATGGTCGTTGTTTTCGCTAGAGGAAGACGCATGAATATCTACAATTTTGCTGAAAGAATATTCTCTCGTAGGGATCATCAGCCTTTTTTGGAAACAATGTTTCTTTTCCGTTTTTCACAAGGATACGGCGCATATTTTTCGTGAAAAAGCCCAAAAACCTTGCCTCAAGGTTGTTTTGACGTAAAGCTTCCTCGATCCTGTCTTTGGCTTCGGAGCTAACAGCGACTAAGATTGTACCTGTGGAGGACATAGACAATACTTGTTCATCTGATAGCTGGAAACATTCTTGTAATGTGTACGCTTCTTCTGGAATTTGAATTTTCTCCAATTCTATTTTGAAACCAACTTTAGAGGCTTCAGCCATCTCA
Organism: Candidatus Bathyarchaeota archaeon; assembly: GCA_029883255.1. The sequence goes on from JAOUJL010000169.1 coordinate 1,680, forward strand.
TTTAGAGCTGCTGTTAAACCTCCTTCAGTAGCGTCGTGCATGGCGTGGACGCCGTCTATCTCGGCGAGTAGTAATGCTTCCTTCACACAGCTCTGCAGGCTGACAAGCTCTGCAAGTTCTCGTGTTCTTTGAACTCCAAAGAGTCTTTCAGCTAACGTTTGATGCGTTAATGCAAAGTTAACAACTATCTCTAAACCGATGGGCTTGATACACATTATGTGGTCTCCGGGTTTGGCACCGCCAGGCGTTATCAGTTTGTCTTTATCGACAGCACCGTAGGCTGTGCATACCCCAAGCAAAGTTGACAAGCCTTCATAGGTTCCAGTGTGTCCTGTTACAATAGCCATTCCAAGTTCATCTGCGGCACTGCAAGCTTGTCTCATAATTCTGTAGAAAACTGTAGGTTTGGTTGACGGAGGACCTAAGAGATTGATAGTGCAGAATTCCGTTTTTGCTCCAAACAATGCTATGTCAGATGCCACATAGTGAATCAGAAACCATCCGAACCATCCTTCGGGAACTCCGATGCATGGGTCTGTTGAAACAACTAGGTATTTATCACCGTCTATTAGGTGGACACCTGAGTCAAATCCTGGCAAAGGCGGAACAATAACTCTTGAATTTTTCTTAATGTAGCTGAGTAGTTTCTTAAGGTTTTCAGTAGGGAGTTTTCCCATTTTCTCAGAACCTTGCTATTTTCTTAGAAGTTCAATGCCTTTACTGGTTATTTTGAAGGAAATCCACTCAAGGGGATGCTCGCACCCTTCCATCTTCACTATACGTAGTTCTCTTCGGCATGTTTCTTCGTTAAATCGGAAGAAGAAGATGTTGTGGGCTTTGTTTAGGTCTAAATCCGTGGCTCGCTGGGTTGCAATATCTTTTTGTGTTGCTGCTGTCATGATGTCGATATTAACAATGTTGTCGAAATGGCACCAATTAATGGTCCAATCTTCCACAGGTTCCATGTATTTCAAATCATACAGGGAAAATACTTGTTCGCTGAAATCTCCAGCTGCAAATCGCGTTACATGTTTTTCCGAAAGCAATCTGTCGATGCGTTTCATTTCTTCGAAATCGTCAAGACTGAAGTATATGACTCTCGGGTCTTGTGGATAGGGTTCAAAATGGGGAAAGGCTTGTATTGAGATGAACTTACCTTTCGCTTCGTAGGGTTCTATGTCCCATCCAAACGATTTAAAATAGGCCCTTAGGCGTGGAAACGGCTTATCCATAACATCAAAGGCAACGGTTTCTTTCTTCTGCAACCCTTGCCAGAGAAACTGTATGGCAAAAACAGTTTTTCCAGTACCCGGAGGTCCATAAAGAATATTCCGCGAACCAGACTCGATTCCACCGCCTATCAATTCATCAAGCCCTTTTATTCCGGTTCTAAGTTTCACCATATTGAACTCCACTTTAGAGAGCATATTCCAAAGTTCTCTTTTTCACGAGCATGTACATGAGTATAGCACTGACGATGAATTCTACGAGTAAGAAGCTGCCATTATAAACCGCTGACCAAGCAACAGGGTTCCAACCTTCCGGAACCGTCCAAACCCAGAAGACTATTCCAGCGATGAAGTGTAAGAAGAACTTGACTAACATGCTGATGCCCACACCGACTATTGCAGGCGCCGTAGAGCTTTTGTGAAATATTCCTGCCAGTCCAAGCGTTCCGAAAGCTATTGGATATTCAAGAACAATCTGCACGGGATTTGTGATAGGCGAATAGGGAAGAAGCATAACATCAATGAAAAGTGCTAGAAGACCGAAGATGGCGCCGGCAATGAACCCGACGCGTATACCTCTCCTTAGGGATAACCACATCACCGGAACCATGCTTCCCAGAGTTATTGAACCGCCATATGGAAGTGAGAAGGGACGTATGATGTATAGGGCAGCTGAGAGTGCAGCAAAAACTATGATTTCCGCAAGTATCTTGGCTTCGAAACTCGGTTTATTTTCATTCATACTGTTTCCCTCCGCCAGCATTACCTGGATCAGGTTCAAAGGGTCGACGACTGACCAGTCGTCCTCTCAGCCGGTTAACCCAGCTCCCCTAACTCCATACCAGACACAAACGCCTCATATTTAAATCTGGCTATTCAAAACAAGTTTCATCTTGAAACTTAAAAGAAAGATGGCTTTTCACTCTAGA
>JAOUJL010000170.1 GCA_029883255.1 Candidatus Bathyarchaeota archaeon
AACGGCCGCCTCTACAGCGTCCAGAGCCGAGTTATCCTCTAGTAAACGATTCATGGCAGCTTTGGCGGCTCTTTCTACGCCTTCGAGGCATGGCTTTTCCATGTCTCTTGGAATTTTCCAAGCTCCACCATGAACGATGATCGCCTTTTTCAAACAGACGCTCCCTCCGTTGAGAGTATAGGAATACACATTGATTTATTGAGAGTTTCGTTAAATACTCCCACATCTTTGAGGCTAACCCTCTTATTTCTAACGTCCTATCGCGCCTCAGATCCATCTACAGCCAGATTTGATAGATCCAAATGTTTCGGTAGTTAACCCTTGCTAGCGAAACGTTGTGAGGACAAAATCTATGGCTAAAGTCTGCGTCTAGAGGAACTTTTAAATAATATTTCCCTCAGCCGATGGTAGGGTGATTTGTTTTGTTAGCCGAAGTGGTTCTAACATCATCCGAATCTAAAAGACTCATAGGAAAAGCAGTAGCCTCCATGGAAGTCGTGAAGAAGGCTCTCAAATCAGGACTCGTTATAATAGTAAAGGGCACAACCAACAGCTACGTGGCCGAAGAAATACTGAAAAAGCCAATTGAAAAAGAGAGATACGGACGAGGCGTCGTTGTTCCTGGAGGACTAAGCTACTTGCCGGAAGAAGAGTCCATCCCAGACGTTATCATCGAAAAGGGCAAAATGCGGAAGGATTTGACCCTTGAAGAAGCGATTAAGATGTTGGAAACCGGTGATGTGCTTTTAAAAGGGGCAAATGCCTTGGACTCAGATGGCATAACAGGAGTTTTCGTCGCGCGCGCACCCATCACAGACGGCGGAACCATCGGACGATTCCTTGGAACAGTGGTGGGACGAGGCGTAAATTTCATAGTCCCCGTAAGTCTCGAAAAACTGATCCCTATATCAATCAGAGAAGTTGTCACTCAACTCAACGACAAAGAAGTTAAACTAGCGATGGGATTAACCGTAAACGTCATGCCTACCATGGGAAAGGTTGTTACAGAAATAGAAGCCTTTGAGATTCTAGCTGGAGTCGAAGCCGTCAACATAGGAGCAGGAGGCGTAGGCGGAGCTGAAGGAGCCCGAGTGTTCCTCCTGAAGGGAGGCGAAGAAGCCGTCAAGAATGCCTTCAACTTGGTTCAGAGTGTCAAGGGAGAACCACCCTACAACCCAGTAGCATACTGGCATGTATAGATAAATCACTATAATCGCGCATGAAAAGCAGAAAATCCTTGAAAAGTTTTCTAGCTTTGAAACCCTTGAGTGGCGATTTCTCCAATCTAGGAGCTGAAACAAAAACTTCACTCTGTAACAATTGCCCAAGCAGAAATCATCAATATTCGTCCTCTTCCTCTTCCCAGAAGACAGCTACATTTTTGGCTACGAAACCATCGATGAAAGCTTCTACAATAAACAAGACTATCGTGGTAGCTAAGCTCGGCGCAGTCAAGTTAATAATTATGCTTGGAGTATGGGCAATGAGTAATGCAAAGAAAAGTGCGAATCCATGACCTAGAAGGCTCATCCACTCTGTCTTAGTCGAAATAGACCATATGTTCTCAGTTAAGAAGCTGTTAAGACCGCTTAACATGAAGAAGAACACTAGGAATCCTATTATTAGTCCTATGAACGACCCTACAGCGATCAGAAATACACCGACAAAGACCCACACGAAAACCAAGACGATCATTGTTAGAGAAAATGCAAACCCATGTATGAAGTATTTCGAAATTGTTTTGAAATCTAGCCTCTTTGCAAGTCCGGTTGGCGGTGGAGAAGGAAATTTATCTAATTCTCGCTTAGGCTTAACGGTTGCTTCCTCTTTTGCTTCTGTTTTTAAAGTAGTTAGTCTCTTTTCAAGCGATTTGATTTCTTCCGCTTTCTTCTCTATTTCTAACTTAGCTATCTTCTCTTCTAGAGGTTTGATTGCAGCTTTATATGATTCTTCATTCAACTCTCCCGTAGAAAACAGGAGAGTTAACTTTTCTACGCTCTTCTTGTTTTCCTTGATTTGTTGTTCAATCGCTTCTTCTCTCTTTTTTCTGATAGCCTTTTCCAGCTCTTTTGCTTCTGCTCGTGTTATTTTTCCTTCCTCTTCATAGAGTGCCAGAATCGCATTTTCCCTAGTTCTTCCCTCGCCCACAAGCTCATTTATCTTATAAGACAACATGTGCTTGGGGTTGTGTGGGTATTTGACTTCATAGATTTTCAGAAGTTCCTCATAAATCTCGTCGATATCTGCAGAGGACATACAACTCAACTGTAAATTTATTGAACTTTTAACCTTTTAAGATTGTTTGTTTCAAGTTGTAATAAAGATTTGAGAAAGATTCTATGGAATGGTTAAAGCGTGTGGTAATCATTTTTTCGCATCTAGGGCAACGAACAGGATATGATGAATGTTTAGAATCTTATCCAGCGACTACTAGTGTGAGTTCTTTAGGCTCTGTTATGCCTTCTTTTGCTTAACTTGTTTAAGCTTTTCTCCACATTTTTTGCAGTATATTGCTTCTTCTATGTTCCTTGTTCCACAATTAGCACAATAGAAACCTTTGGATACGGTGACTGCCGTTCTTTGGCTTTCATGTTCTAAGAGATCTGTCAGTAGTAGTATTCCTTGAATCACCAGAAATAACCCTACTATCCATACGAGAAAGTTAGGGAACACCACGACAATTATTCCGAAAATGATGCATATTATTGCTAGCATAGGCTTTGAAATCGTTATTCCGATTCTTTTCAATCCCCTATCTACATATTCAGCCATAGATTTCTTCTCCTAAAAAGAATTCGAACGTTAGGCTTTTTAGCAATTATGAAACGAGAATCAATATTCTGGTTCTACTGATACTTCCCAAAGCATCTTTTTTCGGTTATGGCTTTTCCTTCACATCTCTTGCGATCATTTTTCCGTATCTAGGATAATGATTCTTCGTATTAATTTCAATCTCTTAAAAATTTTAAGAAACAAAACTGAGACGTATGACGATTTAAATGCCAAAAGAGAAACCTAGAAAGAGAATCAAGATTAAAGGGCACTACATGCAGGTGAGACAACGTTCCACCGAAAAGGGAAAGAAAGGAACAATAATGACAAAATGGAAACCCGACAAAAGAGGAAAAAAGCGGGCATATCGTTGTAAACTCTCAATAGGCAGCAGATTGCAAAGGTTCTGTGGACATAGTAAAGCAGGCTCACACTGCCTAAAAGGTGGAGATCGGGGGAATAGATGCCCACAACTTGTCATAGCGTACCAGTAGTTTGACTTGGTGAAAGAATCGTAGAAGAGTCATTGGTATTGTCCTAGATATCTTTCCGCGCGCATTCATAATTTTTCTGGCACTGATCACTTTTTATCGTGAACGCTGTTATCTATGGCGATTACGAATCCTAAGAGTACCCGTTTATCGTATTCTGGATCTAGGATTTGGACGGTGTAGGTATCTGAGAAGTCGAACATTCCCCCTAACACCAGATCCTTGAAGAAGTCACTTTTCCCTATCTTTGCCTTCAAGTTGCCTTTCAGGTCTTTTATCTTGAAGTCTTTACCTAGGAAGTTGCCTTTAGCCTCCAGAAGCTTTTTTCCTTTTTCACCTTCCAGCCACAGTTTAGGGCGGAAGAGGGTGAGAATCTTTCTGTTCGTTCTACCTAATAGGCTTCCTTCAGCATCCTTTATCATATATGACGGGCGCATTGAAACCAGCTTCTTGTTCACAGTGAAAACTGGGTTTCCGTCTCTCTCCGTCACTTCGGTTAACGCTCTGAGAGAAATAACTCGTCTATGCATCCTCCCAA
>JAOUJL010000020.1 GCA_029883255.1 Candidatus Bathyarchaeota archaeon
CATTATAATTGATAGCCTAAGCGTCTTAACGGTTGAGACTCCGCCCTCTGAGTTTTTAACGTTCATAACTAGGCTGAAGAACATCGTCTCGGACGGAAAGACCATGATCGTGAGTTTCCACCCCGAATTTCTGTCTCAAGAATCTGTAATGAAACTGAAAGCGTCATCAGACATCTACTTTACCTTACAGAGCGACGTCATTGCTGGAATGAACTTGAAGATACTCAAGATCATTAAGTTATGGGGTGGTGGTAGCGGTGAAAGAAAAAATTCAATAGCTCTCGAAGTGAACCCTGCAATAGGGCTGAGAGTCATGCCCTTCGGTGGAGTGTCCGTTTAGGAGGGCCCGAAAACGAAGCTAACGAAAATGCTTAGCAAACCGAAACATGCAAAGAATGAGAAAGAAGAAAAGCTAAACCTCCTTAAAAAAGAGAAATGCGAGACTTTAGAAAACGCTGTAAGAGAGCACCCCTATCTTGCAGCTTACTTAGAGAAGTTGACAGATAAGCCGACATACATAAAAAGTCTTGACTTCGAGAAATCTGACCGAAAAACGAATGTCCTTTATCCATTAGGCTTCGGGATATACGCTCATATCCAAGCTGGAACAGAGATCGGCACATATTATCTAGTAGAACCTAAGAAACCTAACCGTGCCTTGCTTGATCAAATTGAATCATCAGTCGCCAGACTCGTGGGTCCTGAAGAGTATGATAGCGATAAAGATCAAGTCTTGGCTTCTCTCTTTCGAAAGACCATCAGAAAGAAATGGGTGAAAATTCCAAAAGAAGAGCAAGATCATGTCTTATATTACTTTCTGAGGGAAAAGGTTAGACATGGATTCTTAGAAGGTTTCTTAGCTGATCCTTGGCTTGAAGATATCAGCGTGGCTGGGGCTGGATGCGTGTTTGTTTATCACAAGTTGTATGGCTCCTTAGAGACAAATGTTGAGATCAATATGGGTGAAGTTGACTATCTGCTCAGGAGCATATCTGAAAGATATGGAAAGGTGTTAAGCTATACCCACCCAATCATAGACATACATCTACCAGACGGATCTAGGTTCAACATCGTTTTCGGGGAGGACATAAGTCTAAAAGGTAGTAACTTTACTATTCGAAAGTTCTCTGAGGAGCCCATATCTGTTGCACATCTGATTCGATGGGGCACGTTTTCACAGGAGTTAGCTGCCTACCTATGGATGCTCCTCGATGTCGGCATTTCGTGCTTTTTCTGTGGAGAAACGGCGTCAGGCAAAACTACCAGCTTAAATGCGTTCTTGGGCTTCGTCAAATCAGATTCGAAGATTGTCAGCATTGAGGAGACGCCTGAGGTGAATATATTTCACAAAAACTGGGTCAGAGAAGTGACTAGGTTACATACTGGCACGAAGGTTACAATGTTTGACCTTTTGAAGGCAGCTCTCAGACAGAGACCCGATTATATCATAGTTGGTGAGATAAGAGGGGAGGAGGGAAGAATAGCTTTCCAAGGTATTCAAACAGGGCATCCGGTCGTATCGACGATGCACGCTGGTGACCTAGGGCAACTGTTCCAAAGGCTAACGTCTCACCCAATTAATGTCCCGAAATCGCACATGAATGGATTGAACGTAGCTATTTTCCAAGCAAGGGTAAGGCGTGGAAACAAACTAATCAGAAGAATCACCTCGGTCAACGAGATAATTAGCTACGAGGAAAAGGAAAGCAGACTGAATTACCTACCTACATTCAACTATGATCCTGACACAGACCATCTCCGCTCAGTCGGCTCAAGCTTTCTATTAGAAAGTAAGGTCCTCGACTTCAGAGGCTGGGGAAAAGAGAAGATAAAAGACCTATACGAAGAACTGAAGGTCAGAACCGAAATCCTCAGATACCTTTCAGAAAACTATCCCCGATACATAAACGTATGGAAAACGGTGATAACTGTTCAGAATAACGGGGTGCAGGAAGTCTATGACAGAGTTAAGGAGGGGAAAATTCCTTGGAAAGAATGATAGCAAAAAGAATTTTGATAGTCTTAATTCCGTCCCTCCTTTTTTCGATCTATTGCTTTGTAATTGGGAATACATTGGAAGGAATGCTCGCTCTAGCCATAGCCACGGGCATATCGATGTTCTTTCGATACATGAGTGGAAAGGGCGTTCCAACCAGAATTGATCGCCCCTTAGTTACCCTGATACTTCACCTCTATACTCTTTCGCTAGGCGAGGTTGGACCGGAAGACCTGATTGAGGCCGTAGCGGACACGAAGGAGTACGGATTCTACAGCCAAGTTTTTCGAAAAATCCGCAACCTAGCGAAAGATTTCGGATACGGATTCACAAAGGCAACCGCTCAAATAGCTCACACCATGAAATCTCCTTTAAGAGAAATACTAGTGCGATTCACAACCATCTTCTCCAGTGTAAAGCCAGAAGGATACCTAAAGATCGAGGCATCAACCTCGATGGTGGAGTACTCTGGATACTACGAGAGGGCGATCGAATCGCTAAAGATGGTAGGAGGCGTGTATACCGCATTCCAAAGCGTGATTATCTTCATGGTGATGACCTTGGCGATTATGACTGTTTTTGCCGTGAGTGCAGACATGGTTGTCTATGCGTACATCGTCGCAGCCATTGCACTCGTAATTATATATACTATTATTAGGATATCGGCACCAAGCGAGAAAATCGTCCATTTAGGAGAATTTCCTCCTCGATCTTACAGAGCCATGAAGTGGAGCTTGTTAGTTACCATCCCCGTTTCTGCTTTAGTCGCTTTTATGTTATACTTTTCGTACGGAGAAGCTTTCTCCTTCCTAGCTCTCGGCATGGGAATGATCATTCCGGGTATATTGGCTTACAAGGTAGAGTCCTACGTGGATTCAATTGACAGGAACTATCCCACGTTTCTAAAAGCTTTAGGGGAAAACCTTGCCTCAACCTCAGACCTCAAATCTGCCCTCCGTTATATTCTCTACATGGAGCTGGGACCCCTAAAGAAATTAGTGCAAAAGGCGCTTGCAAGGCTTAAACTTGGCCTAAGCCACGACAAAACAATGTCTACTCTTTCCTCGGAAACCGGATCTTACAAAGCATATGTAAGTAATAGGATTTTCTTAGACGCGCTAAACCGTGGAGGCGATCCCCTCAAGATAGGCAACATACTTGGAAACAGAGTTGTAAAATTCCTCGAATTCAGAAAGAAAAGACTGACTATGGCTAACGGCTTTCAAATCACCCTTCTAGTTATTCAACCGATAACCGTCGTGTTGCTCGTCGTCCTAACAACTCTCTCAAGATTCCTCTCTCAGTACATGTCTGTGATGCCAGCCTTTGGATTTGCCCCAGTCCCTATGGGAGTCGTCGAAATCGGAAACGTAATCTTGGTGATGCTTACAACAATTTTGAATGCCTTGGCACTTAAGGAGATGAAAGGAAGTTTCCTGGGTACATTCCTGCTAAACCTTGGTCTTCTCCTAATCCTCAGTGGAGCAGCGTGGATAGCAACCACCGAATTAGTAGACATTATGCTTGGCCAGTTGCCCAGTTTAGAATTTCCTATACCAACTGCGTGAATACGTGGACAACAACAGGGTTGAAAAGCTTCATAGACTGGTGCATGTAGGACACGGTGCAAAACTGTTGATACACGCAAAGAAGTATCGGTAATGATTACGCCTCTTTGTCCATGGGTTCCCGTACCATGTTGATTATGAAGAATACTGCCACTAGCTCGGCAGCGGTGAATAAGTAAAATGGCACTGCAGGGCTAACCATTTGGAATAGGAAACCTCCTGCGAGTATACCTAACGCTGTTGAAATGGCGCTACATATGCCCCAAAGCGCCGTTATTCGCCCCCTCATGGTTCTAGGCGTCAAATCCGCTTGAAGAGCCTCATGAGCAGGAGCATAATATATCCCAGTTACTATAAGAAGAAGAGCAACAATCAAGACTTGAACGAACGAATGAGCTAGAGTAAATAGTACGGCACAAGGAGCGCATGTTGCCGCTGATAATATCATAATTTTTCTTTTCCCAAATTTGTCACTAAGCCACCCTCCAGGAATCTTCAAGATGATTACCAATAGAAGCTGTAGACTAACAATTGCACCCCATTCGAGGTTTGTAAGTCCAATCACATTATTCGCATAAAGAATGTAATATTGTCCTACGGCTCCGTTGGCAAACATTACCAGCGCATATGAAATCATCAAAGGTTTTAGACCAGTCGGTAATGGCCGCGGAGGCCTCATGAACCCTATTAGTGTATTGAAATTTGAGGAATTCAGTTTTGCGGCGAGTTTGTGTCTGTGCGTTTCCTTGAGGAAGAGGAAGATGAATAAAGCCGACGTAAAGGCTGTAGCTGCTGTGCACACACACGCCAGTCTAAAGCCGTCAAGTAATCCATGATTCTGAATTAACCATCCTCCTATTAGAGGGGCTATTATTACCGGAAGGGATGAAACAACTTGAAGAGATGCTATTCCAGTGGTTCGTTTCTGAGGCGAAATCGAATCAGCTACAACAGCATGGGAGGCGGGATTAGACATAACTCCGAGAGCACCGATTATACTTAACACCGCAAAAATGCGCCAATCCTGTACAACTGCATAAAGCAATGGAAAAAATATACCGTAAAAGGCAGTTAAGACCATGATCTTCCTTCTGCCATAGTAGTCCGCTATGAAGCCTCCTAGAAGAAGGATGACACACTGGATCACGGATGCTATTGACGCCGTTAATCCAAGTGTTAGAGGACTCCCGCCAAGTCCAATGAAGTATAAGGAGACATAAGTGCTTATGATCCCTCCTCCGAACCCCCTGATGGCGCTACCCACCGCAATAACGCCAATGTTTCCTCGAAAAAAATTTAGGCCTGATCGAAATTCTTCATTTCCAACAGAGACAGTTGTTTTCATCTTTTTTGCCTGCAAGAGTTATCTAGCTTGGCGATTGCCCCGTTCTTTTCTATTTTATATCTTTTTGTTACATTTTCTACGTTTTCATTCTCAAAAGCGTATATCGCCTTCAGATTTTTCCTCCAATCTCTCTCATACATATAAGGGTCGTCGATTTTCTTCTCTGATGGATCCACGTGAATCCACCTGTCTTGTTTATTATCAAAAACTTCTGTCCAAACGTGATCGGATATGTCAAGAATCAATCTAGCACGATAGTTATGAGCCAGACAGAGAGCAGTGAACAAAATGCTAAACTCTCCGCATCTCCCTTTACCATACGCTAGTATTTCCATAGGATCATTATGTCGAATTATGTTGCCCTTACTCCATTCAACTTTCTCATGAATCCATTCTAATAGCTCCATCAAAGTGTACCTTCTTTCGAAGAGAACCCTCAGTTCAAACAGCAAAGAGGGATTAGCCAATTTCTTGCTGAGTTTTCGATATTTGCCAACTGAATTTTTGTGTAATCTGCACATTAAACTCACTAGTCCTGCTCCTGTTTTCTCAACTTTCCGCGTATACATTCACCTAATTGCCCAAGCATTTTTTAGATAATCTTCCAATGACTTAATCTTTGTCAGGCTTTTCACAAATGGAACAAAAATTTTTGATGAAATAAGCCTTATTTCAGAATTGGGAACATGGCAGAAATTGAGTGTTAACGTCTTGTGTGCGGTGCGATTAAAGCTGGGCTTTGAGAAAAATTCAGGCTCAATGACGGTATCTACAAAGATGAATAAACATTTTCAGCGCAGCAGATAACTAAATACAGAGTTTCTTGTTTTTTGGGAAAAACACAGAACCTTCGAAGCGTATAGGTAGGCAGTTTAATTGTCGTTTTTTATTCGAGTCCTATTTCGGTTGTAAAGCTTCGTATATCTGTAGAGTCTGCTCCGCAGCCTTTTTCCAAGTGAAATATTGTAGGACTCGTTTTCGTCCATTTTCGCCCCATTTTTTTGCTCTATTAGAATCCTTCAGCACCTGCCCTACTCCCCAAGCGATGTCCGCTGAATCTCCGCCGTTCGCATGGATGCCATTCTGATCTGGGCCAGATGATACTACCTGCTCACGAAAGCCAACTACCCCATGGGCTCCCACCACTATCGGTTTCCCCATAGACATGGCTTCCAAGCTAACGATGCCGAAGGGTTCGTAGACAGATGGAAAAATGCAGACATCGGAGGCTGCGTAATGAAGTATCCTTTCTTCCTCAGGTACGAACTCGAAACAGCAAACGACTTTGTCGCTTATTCCGAGTCTACTCGCTGTCTCCGTAATATCACTTTGCTGTTCTCCCTTACCCAAAATTACCAACTTTGCCTTTGGGTATTCCTCCAATATCAACGGCATAGCCTGAACGAGGTTCCTCACGCCCTTAACCCAAGTTAGCCGTCCTAGAAAGAAAAGCATACATTCATCTTTTTGAATGCCATATTTTTCTCGAATCTTTTCCACGTCGCTCTTTTTACATTTTTCAGGGTTGTACCGCTCGGGGTCTACTCCATTCCAGACCACGCTGATTTTTGATTTAGGCCAACCATGTCGAGTCAAGTCTTCTCTCATTGCGTGGCTCACAGTAATTATGCGATCTGCAGCTTCAGCGGTTGCCGACTCAAGATGAGATACTACTCCTGATCCTTGACCACCGCTTCGACCAAATTCAGTACTATGCACATGGAAAACTACAGGCACCTTTGTTTCATTTTTTACTATGATCCCTGAGATGCCGCTCAACCAGTCGTGGACGCACACTACGTCAAAGTAATGTCCCTCTTTCTTGATTAATTCATTGATGAACTTCGCTACACTAAGGATGTTATGAATAAAGATATCGTTGAAGAAGCGGATGTTTGTCCCCCATTGTCTCAAGTCCTGGGTGACGAACATTGGGAACACGTTGCTTGCGTCAACGTTCATTGGACGGTGAACCTCAACCCCCTTTATGACCTCCCTCGTCTTCAATTTTCCGGGATTAAGCGTAAAAACAGTGACATCGTGACCTAACCCGACGAACTCACGAGTTATGTAATCTGCGTAGGTGCCTAGGCCTCCTACGAGCTTAGGTGGATATTCCCAAACGAAGAACCCTATTCTCAATCGAACACCTCTTGGCAATTTCCATACTGTTTTGATTCTGCTAGTTATGGCGGTGCAGGAATGGCAAACGACTCTAGAGAGCGGCAGGATGGATACGATCATGTTCCATTAATGCGTCTCTTGTTAACCCACACCACTAACGGTTCAAATTGATTCAGGATATAAAAATGCTTTATGAAGCCACAATTCTGATCACGAACACCCTTTACAAAGCTATGCCTGCAACAGGCATGAACAGTGAATTTTGAATACTAACTCCCTTTTCATAATACTTATCAAAAATCCAAACATATTTTTGTCTAACAAATCGATTGGAATACGGGCTATACAGAAGAACGTGACTGTGGATGAGTGTAGCAAGACGATCTGCGTTTGCAGGATTAGATTTCCTTGAGGGTTGATGTAGTGTGAAGTTCGACATCGTCTGTATAGGGCATGTGTTATATGATATCCGATGCTACGTAGATAACTTTCCTTCGCCAGATAAACTTGCTGTGATTATGGGTCGCTTGAAATCTAGTATCGGCGGGTCGGCCGCAAACTCAGCGGTCGCAGCGTCTAAACTTGGGCTAAAGTGTGGCATAATCGGAAAGGTTGGCTTTGACGAGTACGGATGGTCCGTCGTCCAAAACTTCCGCAACTATGGTATCAACATTGACCACATGCATGTTGATTTTAGCAATCCAACCGGAGTCTCACTTATCACAGTAGACAAGGAAGGTACACCAGAGTTCGTTCAGATGATTGGAGCGTCCGAACCCATCTGCCCCGAAGAAATACGCTCAGAATACATCGGAACTTCCAGACACCTCCATATGACAGGCCTCAATCTGGAAGCGCTTGTCAAATCGTCAGAAATTGCGAAGGATTTTGGAAAAACTGTCTCCTTTGACCCTGGACGAAAAAAATCGGAGTTAGGATACAAGATGCTGTTGCCAGTACTAGCAAACATTGACATACTATTGGTTAATCAAAGAGAGGCTAGGAGTCTCTTGGGCGCAGACGACAACATGAAGATGACAAATGTTATGAAGAAACTAAGAAAAAGAATAGGAAAGAACAAAACTTACGTAGTTAAGGGAGGTTGCAAGAACCTCCTCGTATGCTCCTCCTCTGGTGATTTTTCGGTCTCGCCGTTTAACGCGGAAGTGGTGGACACAATAGGCGCTGGCGACGCTTTCGATGCTGGTTTGTTAACAGCTTTCCTTAAAGGAAAAAACCTTGAAGATGCCGCCGTCTACGGAGCGGCATGCGGCTCTTTGAAATGCGAATGCGAAGGAGCCCAATCTGCGCCTGACAAGTCAAAGTTGGAAGCGTTCATAGAAGAGAACAAAAGTGAATTGAAGATAGTAAACAGGTCGTAACTTGGCAACTCTGTTCTCGCGATAAAATATGAATGCGAGAATGAGATGGCTTAGGTTAGAAGACTTTTGCTAAAAAAACCTGAATCTTGACTTGGGGAAAATGACGAGATTTCGATGTTAGATCTAAATAAGTGAACCAACTTATCCTGCAGAAGTAAATATATTTTAGATTCCTATAGGCGTTAACTAGACTTTTGTTTACACTCTAAATGTGAAATTCACTACTCCGCAGCTTTGTTACGTGATCTATAAAGCTATGGCCTTCTTCGTTTTGATATTGAAGTCCGAAAGTTGAGTAAAAATTCTTTAAAACGTTTTTCTTTACTACGCAGGCGGCACTGGAACTAAAAAACGCCTCTAAACCTTCGATGAAGACTTCCAATTTTTCTGAAATTTCTTCTCGCTTTAATGAATATTTGTCTTTTAAATAATTGTAAATAATCCCTGTAGCCGTTTCTCCGAATATCTCTTTCAAGCCTTCGTCTATCGACTCTAGAAGAAGCATGTTGAACTTGCTCTTCTTTTTCACTCTTATCCAACCCTTGGTTGTGTTTGATTTTGGAAGGTTGTTTATTCTTACACTTAGGACTAACTCCTAAATAAAAAGACATGTGCAGAGAATACTCCAGAAACACGGTGTAAGTTCGGGTATACCACTGTTCACAGCTAGTGAGGCATTTTTCTGCGGAACCACTTGACCTAACAGAAGACAACATTGGGAAAATACATATCTTTGTGTAAGTTTAAACCACATAATAATCAACGACTTTTTTCATTCTTCTTGGAATGAGAATGCAGAGTTTCCTAAGCGTATCGATTAATTCGGGTTGGAAGCGAACGAGATCAGTCAAAGTTACCAAGCCTAGAAGCCGCCCATCTTCCACTACCGGAAGCTTTTTGATCTCCATTTTGAACATAAGCGTCGCAGCGTCTTCGATCTTGCTTTCAGGCTTCACAGTTATCAGTGGAACTGACATTACCTGCCCTACTTTAGTATTCTTTGGATCCCTAGATTTAGCTAAAACTCTTTTCAGCATGTCTCTTTCGGTCAATATCCCAACAGGTTTTCCATCATTAATTACAACTAAACAACCTATTTCGTGTTTATTCATAAGTTTTACCGCATCGATTACTTTCTCGCTAGTTTTTACCGTTACAACTTTCTTAATCATGAGTTCTTCGATTTTCACAGGACATACCCTTCTCTTTTATATTTATTTGATGGAGGAACTCCTCTGAACCTTAGTATTTACAACTTTACCTTTATGTGTTAAGAATAGGCAATATTTATTTCGAATTCAGTTTAATGAGGTAAAACTTTACACTCTTGATAATTATATCCTTGACATCACATCCACGCACAACTCAATGTTAACCAACGATCTCAAAAATAAGCGGAGGAGCAGACGTTTTTGCCTCCAATTGGATACCGAGCAAACCCCCCAAGAAGCCACATAACACCTGAGAGTTACTGATAAACGGCGTCTTGATAATAACGTATTTATCCCGCAGATAAAAGTCACCAAAGCCCTGAACACGCAACCGCTTAAACACATCGGCCCACTTTTCCCGATTAGCAGTTTGAAGATTCAGACTTGCCTCCATAGACACCCTGGTAGCTTCCCCAGCTTCTTGACCAACCTCCCGCCACTTCTCCTTCGGAACATGCTGAAGCATTATGTTAATAAACTCGACGTTTACGAAGGCAACGCGGCTAATGCCGCAGTAATATTCACCCGGGTATTTCCAGTCGTAGATCATCATGCTGCGGTAGACGTCTAGCATTTTTGATATGAGGGGTTTGATGCCTGGTTCTCTTCCTTCTCGGATAAGCGAATCGATGTACTCACGTTCTTCTTTATCCAGGATTATGGTTGTCCTTTTAACCCACTTTTCTCTAGACACTTGGAACTTCTCCTTTTATCTAAATTGAACTATGTCATATTAATATGCCTCTTAGCATACTTTATATGTTTTGCTTCACAATTACCAATTCTCTTAACTTTCACGGTGGCTGAAAAGTCTAGGTAGAAGCCTTAGATTTCTTCTTTAGCCAAGTGCATAAAGAGGATTACGCCCGCCGTAAAGGCGGCTAGGCCAACAATTGTGAAAAGAACGGAGGGAATACCCAACCTTTGAAGAACATACAAGAGGTAGGTGGGTCCCCCAAATATAAGTAGAACAGCGAAAATCGTCAATATCATCTTAACAAATCTTTCAGAAATCCACTGTGGCTTTCTTACTTTTCTCATCTAACGTCCCACATTCAGGAAATCAGTGTGGCTCGTTGTTCTTAATGCTTTCTCCTAAGCTTTTTTAGAGCATCTTTTTTTACCTCTGTTCCCAGTGATTTCATGAGCAATTTGAAGACGGAGAATGCTACTCTTCGATCGGTTTCGAGTCCTGTGGTTGCGCCTAACAGGCATATACCTTCGAATCCGCGTTTTTTGGCGAGTCCTAATAGGAGGCCGGTGGCACCAACGATTCTTCCCCTTCCGTAGAGTATGGCGCCCTTTTCCATAGTCTCTATGGCAAGCTTTTGAGATGTGGCAGCTACGTAAACTTCTTCAGCAGGGCGAGGTGTAGGCGCTCCGCCCATCGTCGCAATGAATCTGCATCCATGTTTCTCTGCGAAATCCAAGATTTCACCGCATAATTCATAGTGCGCTACTACGTCTTCTAGGGAGGGCTGTGCGTCTCCGGTCAGGATGATGAAGTGTTTTCTCTCTGTTTGGGCGGCGTAGAATTCATAGCGGGGTGGGCGGCAGATTCCGTGGTTGTTT
Source organism: Candidatus Bathyarchaeota archaeon (assembly GCA_029883255.1). Next base: position 11,199 of record JAOUJL010000020.1, read on the forward strand.
ATGATGACGTAGTCTGGGAAAGAAGGGGAATACAGTTCTGCGAATGGCTTGGCCTGTGTAAATTCGATTAGTACCCGTGCTGCGGCTTTTCCTACGTTTCCGAATCCTGGAAGGCCTTCTACGAACACTGGGTTTTCTAGTTCTGGTTGAAACAGATAGGAGAATTGTGGTTTGTCCATTTGTGTGCCTCATTGTAAATAGGCGTCAGTCGTGTATAGATTTTTCGTGTGGTCTTTTAGAGGGCAATGCTGGTGTTGCTCGTATAAAAATATTTAAGATACTCGTGAGTCACTGTTGTGAGTGGCGGGGCAAAACCATAGCGAGAGGCACGTACAGACCGAGAGAAGATGAAGCCTCCTATATGGGTGGGGTAGCCAGGTGAACCCGCTGGGCTCATAACCCAGAGATCGGTTGTTCAAATCAACCCCCCGCTACCAGCATAGTAGCGGCAGTTTTGTTAAAAAACGCGTGAACATGCGTTATTTCTGTCTTCCTTGCTCTATTTTGCGTGCTCGCGTTTCAATCCATTTTGTCACTTTCTCTTCTGTCATCTCCTCAGCTGTTCGTTGTTTATCCAGTTTTTCTTCTAAAAGCCATAACAGTTTGTCAGGTTTGACGGGTTTTATAACGTATGAGTCTGCTCCTAGGTTCAGGGATTCCACAGCGTTTTCCAGTGTGGGGTATCCGGTGATCATGATTTTCACCATTTTGGGCGTGTTTTTGTGCATCTTTGTGAGCAGTTTTGTGCCTTCTGTGTCGGGTAACTTGATGTCTAACAGCGCTAAGTTGAAGAATTTGGCTTTTGACTTTTTTATGGCTTCTTGTCCGTTTTTCGCGGTGTCTGTGCTGTATCCGCTCTGTTGAAGTATGGCGCTTATGGTCTCACGTATGTTTGCGTCGTCCTCCACTATCAGGATGCTAGGTCTATTTTTAGTCACTGGTTTTCACTTCCATTTTCTTGTTGAATAGGCAGTTTAACCGTGAAAGTTGATCCCTTCCCTTCTTCGCTTTCCACTTCGATGCTGCCGCCATGGCTCTCGACGAACTTCTTACAGATTGCCAAGCCCATACCGAGGCCCTTAGCCTTCGTCGTGAAGAAAGGAGTGAAGAGTTTTTTCATTTTTTCTTTCGGCAGGCCAATGCCTGTGTCTTCGAAACTAACTTCAATAAAATCCTTGGTTTTCTTAGTTGAGACTTTAAGCCTTCCCCCGTTCTCCATAGCCTGTATTCCATTTACAGCTAAGTTCAGAAAAGTCCGTTTTATCTGATTTTTGTCTGCTTCTATGCGTGGAAAGTGTCCCAATTCTGTGATCAGTTCGATGTTTTTTGGCGTTTCGACTTGTGACAGAGTCTCCTTAACTATGGTGTTGATGTTGGTTTTTTTGACTATAGATTTTTTCGTTGATGAAAAATCTTGCAGGTCTCTTATTATCTTATCAGCGTAGTCAACTGAGTCATTGATGACTTGGAGCATTTCTATCGCTTTTTGGGAAACTGGAAGACGTAACAGCTCATTGCTGACGTAGTATGTTGCGTTGTTTATGGACTGCAAGGGGTTCCTCAAGTCGTGGCCCACCATAGTGGCTAATTCTCCTACCGCAGCCAGTCTCTCAGATTTGATTAGTCGTTCCTGTGCCTCTGTTAACTCCTCAGTTCGCTTCTCCACCAGTTCCTCCAGGTGCTCAGAATATTCCTCCAACTTCTTCTCCATCTGCCTTCGCTCAGTGATATCTTTGTACAATCCCACAGTGCCCACCGGCTGGTCTTCAACGATGATGGGAGCAGCAGATATGGAAACTGGAACTAAAGATCCGTCTTTCCTCTTTCTAACAGTGTCATGATAAGCGTATCCTTTCCTTGCCTTTCTGTCTAAGTCTTCTGCCTCCTCTATCTTGTCTTTTGGCACCACTACATCGTTGATGTGTTTACCTTTGACTTCGTCTAAAGAATATCCGAAAAGCTCTTCGAAGCGGGGATTAACATTCAATATGTGAAAATCGAGGTCTAGGTAGTCAGCTGCTTCCGGATTATTCATAAACAATCTCTCAAACTTTTGCTGGCTCTCTCGAAATGCTTCTTCTGCTTGTTTGTTTTCTGTGATGTCTCGGAATATCCCTTGAAGCATTTTTTCGCCCCGAAGTTCAAAGACGTTGGCTTTGACTGCAACGTCTTTGATTTCTCCTTTTTTGGTAATAACCTGCGTTTCCAGAACTTGTCCTTCTTTTTCTTTGAGATGCTGCTTGAAAGTCTTGCTAAATTCTCCGTCAATTTGCTGTGGAGGATGGAGAATCCGCTGATGTTTACCGATCAGTTCTGATTTCTCTCTACCGACTAATTCTGATGCTGCACGGTTACAGTCAACTATTATACCTGTTTCGGCATCGGCTACGAAGATAGCATCCAATGCCTCCTCAAACTGCTTTCTATATTTTTCTTCAGATTCCCTAAGTGCCTCTTCCATCTTCTTGCGCTCGGTGATGTCGTGCATACTTGAAATGAATCCATTCACAGTGGGACGATTGAGGTAGTTGATGCCAGTGCCTTCGATCACCCTCCATGTGCCGTCTTTGTGTTTACATCGACAAGCTGTGACTACGGGCACACCGGGCTTTTGAATTGCTTCTTCAAAACCCTTGGCAACTTTGGGGAGATCGTCTGGATGAACCACATCAACGCTTAATCTGCCAATCAATTCTTCTGGCTTGTATCCCAGTATCCGCTGAACAGAAGGACTTACATAGCGAATAACACCTTTCGAATCAACGACTTGGATAATATCTGACGAATTTTCTATCAAAGCCCAGTAGGGAATCTCGCTCTTCCGTGCCGCCGCCTCCCTCTGCTTGCTTTCTGTGGTGGTTTTTGTTATAGTTACAAAACCTGTGGGTTTCCCGGATGAGTCTTTAATAACACTTGCAAAAAGTTCCGCAGTGTATTTACATCCGTCTTTAGTTGAGAAAGTGTATTCTGCGTTTTTCACCGAGCCTTGCTCTAAGATTTTCTCTAGGGCTATCATCGCTCTTTGTTGGTCTTTTTTTGCAACAAATTCAAAACAATTTTTGCCAATGACCTCTTCTTTCGATGAAAAACCTCCCATATCCAATGTTGCTTGGTTGCAGTCAATTACGTTTCCATTTAGGTCAGAAACCGTAATAGCATCTGGAGACGAAGCAAATATAGCTCTTAGCCTCGCTTTCTCTTCAGCATAAGAACCTTCAATCGAACCTTGCACACTCTCATCTTTTGACAACCGCACCTTTCCTCAACTCCTTTGCATAATCTGAAAACTCGTAGCCTTCCATTTCCTTATATTCCAACTGAAGCCTGGAGTACAGATTCTCGAGAATCAATCTCTCTATTACTGGTGCCGCCGAACCCAGCAGCTCTTCCAAACCAGAAGAAAATACCTTGGGTTTCTCAGCAATCTCTTCTAGCTCCAAATGGCAGTTGTTCTTCATAAAAGCGTAAATAACCTTGGCACCTTCTTCTCTGAAAACCTGCCTCAGTGTTTCATCTACAACATCGACCAACAGATCATCCACCGCCCCAATGGTGTAAAGCTGCTTAGTCATCCCAACAACTTCCGCCACCATGCCATTTTGTAGGTTCCAAGTTATCGGATTTAACTCATATGAAATTGGAGTCTAGAGTTTATATCGTGA
>JAOUJL010000171.1 GCA_029883255.1 Candidatus Bathyarchaeota archaeon
ACTGCAAAGACGACATAATAGATCCGATCGAAGCCCTCGCAGCTCTGTGCAACGGAACTCTACAAGCCCTAGAAACCTCAATCAACCCATCCAGTCCACAGGCTGAGTAAATGAACGTGTTTTCCTCATCAACATGGACTCGTCCATACAACCTACGCATAGGCGCCTTGAAGTAAACCCTTCCATACGAAAAGAAAGTCATCCCACGCTTCTTCTTAGCCCTAAGAGGAACGGCCTCTCTTCCTACAACAAGCTTGCCAAACACTCTGTTTACCATCGCCCTACAAGCAAGATACGGAAAAAGAAACGAGTCTCCACCTCGAGTAAAGATAATATCAGGGTCCTTCTCTCTGATGACCTCAACCATCTTGAGAATCTTTTCCCTTTCATCTCCCTCATCAATAACAATCTTTTCTCCATTACATTCTACAATGATGGAGCCAATCGGGTTCCTGAGATTAGGAACGGGGTTGTCTGTGACTATTTCCACACGCAATGACATTAGCCGAAGAGGAGGAATCTCATAGTCCACGCTTTCAACCGAATCGAGTAACCAGTAGGCAAGTCTGTCACTCTGAACCGTGATCATCATGAAGGCAAGCGGAAAAATGTCCCTATCATAGAAATAAGCCTGCGCATCTGGAACATCCACGTTATGCAGCCTAAACTTCTGATATCCCCCAAGCCTCAACAATTTGCAAGCAAAGTGGGGAATCCGACGACAATCACTCGTGGTTATCTCTAACACCTTTGATCTCTTGTTTTCCATGAAATCAGCATATTTCTCAACGTAACGCCACTTGACCACCGATTTGCTCGTTGCAAGCTGGTTGGTCAACTTGGACAAGTCGGCAATCTTACCTGAAACGTAGATTTTGGGCTGAAACTTGTCCACGAGCCTTACGCGTTCTCCATTCTCTGTTATAATCCACACTGTCATTTGACCAGAATTTGAAGGATACACGTCGAGTAACCAGCCTTTCAACGGTTTAAGGCTGGTCAAGTTGCTTTTCCAGTCTGTCAAGTCTCTCTTTAATCTCCGTTAACACCTTCTCTTGGTGAAGCAGAATCGACATGAACATTGCTTCAAGCAAAATCGGTCGCGTCGCCATGCTTCCCGCTGATGCGAACATTCTGCAAGCGTTCATCATACGCTCAAAAGCTTCAGCATCCTTCCCTCTCAGCCCTTTCCTAAAGCCCTTCCACCTCTCAATTTCATGCTCCAATGCTTGGCGATACGATGGAACAGTTTTTCCCATTCATCAAGTCTCCATAAACATGTCCATCGTGACCGCATTAGAAGGAAAATCAACAGTAAACGGTTTAATGTTCGGATGAAACTCCAAAACGAACTTTAAGGCACCTTGAGAGTCCTTCAGTCCTATCACAGTGTTTGCTCTTCCAAACAAGACGGCTTCTAGAAACATGCTTCTTCTTGAGTAACGTCGAGAAACGCAGGTAGCAACAATGACAGCCCGTCTTCTTGAAGCGAGTTCTAAAAGATGCCGAGTCATCTTCATGAAGACGTCTCCACCTTCCTTTTTAGGTACATCACGATCAAGAAACAACCTAGTAATGCCCGAAACAACGACCACTTTAGATCTGTATCGCTTCAGAGCATCTTCCAATTTCTCAAACACCAAGATTGTCAGCTGATACGCCGTGAACGCCCTGGAAATGAAAATATTCTCGAGCACAGATTTTGGTTTCAAACCGTATTCTCGGGCTATCGCTGAAACAGCGTATGGATCAAAAGTATTCCCACCATCAATGTAGATTGCTCTAGAATTCAGTCCCTCCTTCCTGAGAGGCAACTGACAACGGACACACAAAAGAAATGATAAAGTCCTACAAATAGGATGACCAAACAAAACGGCAAAGTCACCCCTTTGAAAACCCGGGAAAACATCATCTATTTTCGGGAGACCGAGCGCTAACAGTCTGTTGGATTTTCCGGACAACGCAGCCACTACGCACAAGGGGGTATGAAAAAGTGAATCCACAGCTCATAAGCATTTAGTAGAAAAATATTCCATAGTTCGAGAGACTCGTTGGTGAAAGTAAAACCGATATTCTACTATAATTCAGAGTCAACTAATATGATAAACCTTCCCACATGCATGCATGGATTGTTTTGGGTGTTGATGCTGTTTGCTGTTTGTGGTGGACGCTGATTGGAGGGGTGGTTTTCAAGAAATTTGACGTGTTTTGGCTGAATGGGGGTGGTTGTTGGCAAGAAAAAAATTGGGGTTAGACGGTGAATTTGCCGTCTTTTAGGATTATTTTTCCGTCTAGTTTTACGGTGGGTCTTGTGGTGGTTATTCCGAACCCCCAGCTACTGTTGTTTTTTCCGCCCAACACTCTGTTTTCGCCGATGCCTATCGTGGCTGTTCCGAGCACTATTGAATTGTCGAGGAAGCCTGTCTTGGCTTTGGGGTTTATTCCCAGAGTGAAGCTTGCGATCTTCTCTTTGTCTCCGGTTGCCTTTTCCCATGTGGCTTTGACGGCTTCGACATTTCGTCCTCCATTGAACGCTGTGAGTTTTCCATCTTTGAAGCTCCAAGAAATGTCGTGAATTAGTTTGCCGTACTGCGGTTGAGGAATGTCGGAGACGAAGGTTCCGTTGGCGCTGGTTTCGTTCGGGGCAACTGAGACGCTTCCAGCTGGAAGCGAGGCGAATGTTAATCCTTTTGCGATGTCTTCTTCGTCGATGACGCCGTCGTAAAGGCGAACTGGTCTGTCTTCCAGTCTAAACGTCAAGCGAGTTTTTAGGCCAGCTGATACGTCAACCTCTCTTGCCTCTTCTAGGAGGCTTCTTATCTTTTTTCCCATCCTTGACATTTCTTCGTATTCAACTTCTAGGGCTGCATCCACGCTTGCTTTCCAGTCGTTGTAGTTGAAGCCGTAGGTTTTTGCTCTCTGCGGGGTAACGAGCCCGAGCTGGATGTCTATTGATGGAGTCTTCTTTTGGATGTATTTGTCGGTGAATGGTTTTCCTGCTTTGAATATTGCGTCCCACCTTTCAGTGGGCACCGTCTTCATTCTTTCAGGGTTTTCTGGACCGTCTATTATGATGCGGGCTGTTGCGATGTCGAGGAGGGCTAGGCCAAACGGGTCTGTGGTTCTGAGGTTTTCTAGTGGGCGGTTTAGGAGCGTGTCGTAGAAGACCTCATCCGTGGACAATGTGGTTTCGGTGAAAGCTCCTTCTCTTCTACATTCGATGGCTAGAGCTTCTGCGAGGTCTAGTGTGTGTTGCCAAGTGCTTATGGTTACCTTGTCAGCCTTTTTCACTCTTAGACACATCTTCACAACGCTTTTTGCAAATTCTGGTGACATTCTATTCTCCCTTATTGGTTGCATACATGCAACACCTCTTTACTATATAAACACATGTTTCAATAATAAAACCGCTGTATCTTATAAACATTCCGTTTGTGTCAACAAAACACTTTTATACTCATTTAAACCATCTGCTTATCTGGCAATGCGACATGCATGCAAAATATCTATTTTATTTCTAAGCCTTAAAGACTTATGAGGACCAGCACTTTGCCAAAGTACCTGATTGGAGCGGGTGGGTGGGCATATTTTGAGGTACCAAGTGTGCATCCTCTTGTGGCCTACTCAAAAGCATTTGACTTCGTCGAGGTAAACTCAACCTTCTACGAAATACCCAGCCTAAAACTCGTACAATCTTGGCGTAGACTAGTTCCCCCAAACTTCGAATTTGCAGCAAGATGCAACAAAGCACTAACCCACAAATACAAGTTCGAGTCAAAGCC
>JAOUJL010000172.1 GCA_029883255.1 Candidatus Bathyarchaeota archaeon
TGTACATGAGCTTTGCTGTTGAGGCTGAGGGACTTGTCAAAGTTTTCGGTGAAGTTAGAGCTCTTGATGGCTTGAGTTTTCAAGTGGAAAATGGAGAAATTTTTGGCCTTATTGGTCCTAATGGCGCTGGAAAAACAACCGCACTTAGGATCGTCTCAACGTTGTTGCTGCCCACTTCGGGTTCTGTAGAAGTTTTGGGTCAAGATGTGGTTAAGAACGCTTCTGAAATTCGCAAGATTATAAGCTATCTTCCGGAAGAAGCAGGAGCTTACAAAAACCTGTCAGGTTATGAGTACTTACAGTTCATGACGAAGTTCACTACTAAAAATAAAGAAACTGCTAAGGAGACCGTTGAGGTTGCAGCAAAAATTTCAGGGTTAGAAGAACGCCTTAAAGACAAAGTGAAGGCGTACAGCAAAGGTATGAAGAGACGTCTTCTCGTTGCAAGAGCTCTTATGACAAAACCTAAGCTTGCGGTGCTTGATGAGCCCACTGCAGGACTAGACGTTCTTCACTCTGTTCATGTAAGAGGAATAATAAAACAATATGTGGAAAAACAAGGAGTCACTGTGCTTCTCTCAAGCCATAACATGCTTGAAGTGGAGCATCTATGCAACAGGGTAGCTCTCATAAATAAAGGCAAGATAGTAGCTGAGGGCTCTCCAGCTGAACTTAAGAAAAAGGCAAATGCCTCAAATCTTGAAGAAGTGTTTGCGAAGGTGGTTGGTTTTGTTTAAAGGTTTGTTCAATATTGTTGTGAAGGAAGTCAAGGAGTTAGTCAGGGACCCGAAAATCCTCTTAGGCATGATAATCGTTCCACTAATAATGTTTCCATTAATGGGATTCGCGATTCAAACTTCAATGGAGACCGCGGAAGAGAGCATGAGAAGCATTTCAATCGCAGTAATGGACCTTGATGAAGGACCTGTTGCTGAAAACCTCAAGAACTTCTTGATAGCTCTGAACGTTATAATTGTTGAGGTTGATTATTTGAATTTCACTGAAGCGGTTAACTACGTTCAGCAATCAAACGTCACTGGGCTTGTAGTCATACCTTCTGGTTTCAGCAATAACATCACGGAGGGTTTAAAGGCAGAATTAGATGTTTACACGGTGTTTAGAGGCGGGGGCTTAGTCGAGTCTACTAGTTCCTCGATGATAAGTGCTCTATTTGAGACATTCGAAGAAGGTCTGGTTGTTCAAAAGGTTGGTGAAAAATTTCCTGAAGCTCCAGAAAATGTTTTGGATCCTGTAGAGATGTCTGAAAAGTCAATAATTAAAGGGAAACCGGTTAATGTGAACCCAGGTGTTCTTTTCGGGTTTATGATGTTGCAGTCCACTGGGATGCCCGTTGGTATAATGATGTTGCTTATTTTTGCGATGCAGCTTGCAGCTACGTCTGTTGCGTCGGAGAAAGAGGAAAAGACTTTAGAAACTCTATTGACCTTGCCTATCAACAGGTTCACAATTCTGGCTGGAAAATTGACGGGTTCTATTGTTGTCGCAGTTATTGGTGCGGTGGCTTACATTGTAGGCTTCAATTATTACATGAGTTCTTTTATGGGGGTTATGCCAACCGAAATCGGTGTAGACCTTGCAACGATAGGGTTGGCGCCAACACCGATATCATACTTACTACTCGGGGTCTCGCTTTTCGTGTCACTGCTTTCAGCGTTAGCGTTAGCAATTTCGATATCTATTTTCGCTGAAGATGTGAGAGGTGCCCAAGCATTAGTAGGGCCTCTGTCCATGTTGCTTGCCTTTCCAATGATTATCATGATGTTCACTGACGTCTATGCTTTGCCATTTCCCTTGATGATTGTTTTGCTTGCGATACCGTTCACGCATCCGATGTTGGCGTCTAAGGTAGCTTTCACCGGAGATTACCTAACCGCTGTAGTAGGTATCGTTTATGTATCAATCTTCACCATTGTAGTGCTCTACATTGCGGCAAGGCTGTTTGGCACCGAAAAAATCTTGACAGCAAAACTAAAGTTTAGAAAGCTGAGGTTCAGGAAACTGAAAAAATAGCTTGAAGCGGTTATATCTTTCTTTCAAAAAACCGTTCAGCAAGCTTACATGTCAAGTAGGTTACAAATGGACTACCAATAACAAACAGAACCGAGCGCGCAAGCATAAGCAGTCCATAAAAAGCCTCTGTGGAAGAATGCTGAAATGGGATTGTCCCCACGACGAACTGGTAGCTCGTGTACTCTGAGGGAAATAGAAGCAAAACTACCGCAACGGCAAAGAGCATAGAGTGATAAATGTTTTTCCTGAGAACCCTTGAGAAGTAACGCCGATTGTATATGGTAAACAATGCGACACCAAAATACATGGCCAGCAAGCTAGACGCGTACACTCCAACTATCAAACCGTCCATAGAGCGGACAAGCTGAACTGAAGCGTAGACATCAACACTGAGGGCAACAAGGCAAGGAATGGTAATAGTCACGAGAAAGTAGATTACTTTTTCTACGAGTCTGCTTAACTCCTTACGAACCACTCCAGACACGTCTCTCGTCTTTTCCACTTTCTTCAAAAGAGCTATACTGGTCGTCCCAATCTCTGACAACCTATACTTTCCCCTAGCAGACTGATCAACTAGAAGAGCAAGCTCTTTCAAATGGTAACTCATTAAACCAGTATCTTCAACATCCACCGCTTTCTGAATGTCAGTAAACGAAACCTCCCCTTTCGCATCAAGAAGGAGTAAAATACGCCGACGCACAGGATGTTTAAGTGCAGCAAAAATTGCGTCGTAGTCGTCCACTTCAGCCAAGAAGACACCAGATTCTCCTTTCATGAGATTTAATAAAAACGTTTTCGTGAAGAAAAACTGGAATTCATCTGCTTTTCTATAACACAATTTTGCGGGTTTTCGCCAAAGCGTATCCGATAATTAACCCTGCCACGAGTCCACCGAAATGTGCGATTATGTTGACGCCGGCGGACATGCTCAGCATCAAAAGAAAGAATGAAAAGATTAATGCCCCTATGACTGATTCGCCGAACGTTTTTCTTATGTAAATCACGCACGCGCCGAATATTCCGAATATCGCTCCCGAAGCACCAGCAGAAACTATGAAGGAGGGCATTAACAAAGTCAGCAAGCTACCAAGTAGTCCAGATGCAAAATAGATTGCGAAGAACTCTTTTGTGCTGAAAAGGTCCTCAGCCCTGATGCCAAAGATGAGAAGGAAAACCATGTTGCCAAAAAGATGAAGCAGGTTGATGTGAACAAACATGGACGTGAAAAGCTGCCAATAACCGCCGTTCATAACGAAAGCGTTGTCTTGACCTAACCATAGAAGCACATCTTCGTTTATGATGAGAATGTTGCCACTAACAACTGCTGTGTAGGCATAAACCAGCACGTTTGCAATAATCAAGGCGCTAGAAGGCGTAGGTTTGAACAAAGACTATTCACCCAGTTGGTCTTGTTTCATACGAGTGGTCACAAACATATATACATATATTGCGTCAGATTTCTGAAAAGCACCGCAAAACAATTTTAAATAGCTAGGCATCAGGTAGAGGTATGATATTCGATGTTTCACTTCCCCTAGTCGTCTTTCTAATCACAGCAGCTGTGCTTTTTCTCTACACCAAACTTGGACAAAAGGTCAAATCTCTTCTAGGTGGAAGGGAGTTCACCACCCGAGACACGGTTCTGTTGGTAGCAGCAATGGGCGTCATGATAACTGTTCTCGGATGGACCATTATACAAATTCCGGACTTGGCTATAATGGTCTAGTTCT
>JAOUJL010000173.1 GCA_029883255.1 Candidatus Bathyarchaeota archaeon
GCTCCAGTTAAAGGGAGGTTTAAAATTAAGTTTCATCATCAAATTAACGAATTTACTCGATGTGCCTCGGTGAAAAGGAAAACAAAAGCTCCGAATCCTTTTAATGTATCGAAGGTTTTTAATTATATTTCCTTTTTGGAGACTATTTTCCTCTAGAAACTTCTCCAAAAGATTGATACTACCTTTGTCCTCACATTTCTCTTTCAAACATGAACCAAGAACACCTTCATTAAAGTCGTCAATAAGTGTGGCAAGAGTTCCTATTAATACGACAAAATCGTCGTCAGTCAGGCAATCTTCTTCTAAGTCGGCAATTCCCCTTTCATTTTCCTTTATGAGCTTTTTCTTTTTGAAACCCAAGTAAAAGTAAGAGTTCAAAAATTCTCTGAGTTTCGAAACTTTCTTAGCCATCTTTTCTGGCATTCTAATTCTCAATTGTTATTTTGTTCAAAACTTATGTGTTTTTCTACTGCTTGCGCGCGCGACGAACATTTCCAGAACAGGTAAGCTTTTGATTGGTTAAGCTGCGCCAGACGTCTAAGCGCCTTAGCGAGATCGTCTCTCCCTGCCTTCTTGAGCCATTTGCGGTAGTCTTCCATAATAAAGTGCCCATGCTGCCCTGCGATTCTTCTGTTGTACGGGTAAGAGAAGCTGCTGAGAATCTTTTTCACCTGTCCGACTCGTCCCTTCAGCATTCGCGTGTTATGTTCTGGAACGGCAACCAGGTAAGAGGTAAACCCTAACTTTTCGAGTTCAGCCACAGCCTTAAGAATTGACTTGTCAGGTTTGGACTCGCAGATCTTCTTCATTCCAGCATGCTCAGCAAACGGATTATAGCGAGCCATCACGGCAATCATCTCCACATACGGCTTCCCACATAAAGGCAAAGAATCGTGCACAAGTTTGACGCCTGCTCCTATCGTGCGGTATTTCGGATGCACCACAACCCTAGCGACCCGCGCCACCTTCTCATTCAACTCTTTCATGCTTTCAATTTTCAAAACACGCTCTCGACAAGGAGCTGCACTCATAGGATGAACGTAAACAATAGCCCCACAAACCCTGTCTTTCCGTTTTAAAACGAAAATTTTCTGCATAAACGCGACCCTGTGGCTGCGGTAATGAAAGCCGGCAACCTTCTTCCACTCCTCATAGCATCCCTCTTGAACTTCCATCTCCTTCAGCAAACTGCACTGTTCGCGCATCTGATTCGGATAGTATTTGACGCTGATTTCTTTGCCGAACCGCTTGTGGACGTGCACGCTTGGAGCAAGATCCTCGAAAAGGTCTGTGTGCGTTGTAGCAGCAACAACCGCCTTACCGAGCTTTCTAGCCAGCTTCTGCACATTAAACGCGACAATCTTAGCAGTCTCCCTGTCCAGCGTAGAACAGAACTCGTCCATGATCCACCACTGTGCCCCAGATTCAATCAATTTAGCGAGACGGTAACGATATTTCTGACCGTCACTGAACTGACTATAACGCCTTACGAAGAGAAAGGCATCGTTCAAGCCTACTCGACTTAGCACCTCGAGAGCTTCTTCAATCGACTTGCCGATAGTGTCAACCAGCGGCTTCCTTCGGTCAACCTTAACATTTTTGATGTTAATGCACTCTGGCGCCAAGTCACGTTCTATGGTCCTTGCCAAGAAGCCTTAGCTCAGTAGCACATAAGCTCACTTGGAAGCACAACTTCAGAAGTTGTTGTTGTTTTTTTCCTACGGTTTTGACCAACAACAACACGCACACGCTAAGCCTTTTGCAACTGAACTCCAGAAGTAGTAGTCCACGCTATGGCGCTTTAAGACTACTTCTAAACCGAGACAGGAAGCCTAAGAGGATGAGAGTTGTCGTTGTCTTGTGTTTTCCCAGTTCCTTGACGACGACAACTGTGCCTCTGCGGGTTCAAATTTCGCCATGTTCTTCGCAAGAAAGATAGGGGTAGGTCATATTGGTTAGAATTCTACGTCAAAAAATGATTTTGTTTCGTGTAGGCAACCTGAAGAAAAAATTATGGTTGACGCTCAGCCGATGCGTGGAAAAAGTGGGGGGGGAGGGGGGTAGGTCAAAAGTGGTAGTCATAGGCTACTACTACGAGGTTCCACAAGCAGGAACCCAATCTCAGTAATGCACGCACACGCCATATTCTTCCGTGTTTTCAGTAGGCTTTAACCATTCAACATTGTATGATTTTGATTGCGTTTAACATATAATTAGAATGTTGCGAATAATCGTGGATTATGTTGGTTGCAGATGTACATGTTTTAGTCTTCATCTTTGCATTCGCGCTTAGTTCCTCTATGGTTGATATCTACTACATGGAGGGACCCTGCGAGTAAGGGTTCCAGACCCCCCTCTAGGTTTTCAACATAGTTCGCCTATTTGGATCCAAATATGTCCACCTCACCCAAACGCAGTGCGACATGGAGCCTGAAATCGAGCTTGACGATATCATTAGGCTTGCGGAGATCAGTGCCACCAGCGGCATACAATACATACGTCCAGACGAGGTGCGCAAGATCCTTGTCAAGTTAGGCTTTCCACTAACCGAGCCAGAAGAGCAACCCAAATAAAGAGAGCAGGAGGTGAATGGGTCAAAATGGGATTCCAATTCAAACTGAAACTAGCTGCAGTCTTAGCTGTTCTGCAAGGAATATCTGTTGGCGCAGCCTACATTGTGTCCCAAGGAGATTTAACGGTGACAGTTATTTGGATGGCGATATCCACCGGTGTAACAGCAGGACTAAGCTACTATAGGGAAAAATAGAGCGGCGTACTTGTCCACTCAAGTATGCGTGCGCATAAAGGTTTTTACGCTGAGAATCGGACCATAAATATGGGAAATTAATTGGTTGAAAAAGCGAGACTCGTATATTGGAGTATCTTCCTCCTCGTTGGAGGAGTTTTCCCACTCTGTATTGGCATTTTTGTGCAATCCATTTGGGCGATTTTTGTTTTGGGGAGCTGGTTCATTCTATTATGTTACATGGCATATCTGAGATTGGTGAAGAAGAGGGAACCTCGATATCCCTTAGTTCCTCCAGAGGGAAAACCCGACATCTACACCATCGTAGGTCCAAGACCTGTATACGAAGATATGGAACAGCATCCCTGGCTTTTCAAGAAAAAACGCAAGAAAAAAAGTTTGACACGAAAAAGGTCAAGAAAAAACACTAGTCGTAAGTAAGTAGCTAAGTAAGCACGTTAATCAATGCGCACACATAAATCCTTTTGTAGAAGTCACTTGGCAAACCTATGTCGCAAACTCGATTTCTTCTTTTGTTGCGCCCAGTATACGGTGCACATAACGAGTCATAACCCACCTGTGTTTGCGGCTCTCCGCAACTGGACTACCCATTTCAGCTTCCAAACGCTTATTTATCCGCTTAATTCTGCGCAACACCTGAAAACGATTTAACTTGTACGCTGGAAGCAGACGCTCGACATACCGAGTAGATAAGCCGATCAACATGAAAAAAGAGAAATAGGTTTTGAGGCGTAGTCTAAATATGAAGGAGGTGACTTTAAGGAATGGGTAGAACTGTGGAGGCTGATGCGGTGAAGAAAGATGAACAGTACGCGGGTTCTCCCGCGCCATTCGCGCTTTTCTTGGTGTTGTTTCTTGTGTTTCTGGCGTTAACTATTCTTGCTATTCCAGATCCTGTTTTGTCTATTCTGTTCGGTCTTGTCACAGTGGCTTCTGTGGCGTTTTTGCCGTCTACTGTGGCGATTAACAAGGAGTGGGAAGAAG
>JAOUJL010000174.1 GCA_029883255.1 Candidatus Bathyarchaeota archaeon
TTGTTTGTTTGGATTTTGCAGTTGTTGGAGCACATGCCGCATGGGATGCCGTCTGGTTCTTGTGGTGGTTTTGGTGGGAGGCCGAATTTTTTTCGGGTTTGTGTGTGGACTTTGTCTGTTATTTTGAGTGCCTGTTGTGGTTTTTTTCGGATGCATTGTAGGCAGACTCCGAGGTGGTTTGAGGTTAGCGGTGAACGTTGATGGCAGATTTGGCATTTTCCCATGGTTTGTCCCTGTGGGATGTTTGTGGTGGTTGTTTTGGTTGTTGCTTGTTTGTTCTGTCTTTTATAGGTCTCTCTTTCTCTCTCTAGATCCCCTAGAGAGGGGGGGTACTAGACTGGTGTAGATGGTGTTGAATTTTGATTGCAAGGTGCGGGAATGGTTGTGATTGTGCGTGAAATCTGTGTTTGACTGTTCTAAAATATAGACTTAATAAGGCTTTTAGTTAACTAAGAAGTTGGAGAGTTCAAGTGGTCAGAGGATTAGCGGTTATCTACGGGTTTAAGAGGGTTGTTCGTTCGTGGAAGTTGTTTGTAGCGTTGCTTTTGGGTGTTGTACTGGCTTCAACCTTTTTCGCTGGCATAAACATAGGGGCTGACACGGCGGCGAAGCAGGCTCTTGACCAGCAGCTCAGCGAAGTTCCAGCAGATGTGGTGTTAGCTGGCTGGGGGATGGTTTGGTCTTCAGATACCGCCTCAGAAGTAGCCAACCTTGTGTCTAGTGTTGAGGGAGTAGCTGAGACCGAAGTGATTTCCAGAACCGACGAATGGTGGGGGATGCAGCTGCCTGATACCAACGAGACGGCGTATTTTGAAGTTGTAGGAGTTTCAGAAGATTCTCATGTATATGATGACTTAACGATGAAGGAAGGCGCTCTCTCCCTTGGAGCAAATGAAACATATGTATGGGTTGACGCATCTCCAGATGTTGGCGACTTGAAGATAGGGGATGTTCTCCAAGCCAATTTTTCTGTGCCGCTCGGTGGGTATACTGAGCCTAGAGAACCTCAATTGAAATGGATAACATTAAATCTTACGGTAGCTGGTTTTGTTGAACTCGATAATAAGGCAATTCGTATCGTTCTGGGCAATTACTACCATGGTGGAGGGTATGTTATTGTAAGCGAACGTGTAGATGTCTATGGGTATAACGTTTTGATCGTAGACTGGAACAAAACCTTCTCCGGACTTCTCGACGCGATTTATGCCGCGTCTCCTCCCTACAGCCCGATTAAAACGGACATTCTTGCTTATCTTGATCGGAAATCATTAATTAGTCCTTGGGACCCCGATGGGTCAATAACGAGAATTGAGGACGTCGTTTCTCAGATCCAAAACGAGGTTTCATCTCACGGTTTTTACAGCTTAGAAGTAATAAACCGTTTGGAGGGTATTCTATACAATTTTCGGAACGCTTCGACATTCATGACGTTTGGATTCCTCGTCACCGCTCTTCCAGTTTTTTTCGTGGCGTGGTACATGGGAACAACCGTTTCCGATGTGTCCCTCAACTTGAGACGCAGAGAGATAGGCTTGCTCCTGACGAAGGGATTTTCCGGAGGGCAACTTCTAAGGATGTTCTTGGCTGAAGCCACTTTAATTGGGCTGATGGGGGGAGTCATCGGTATTGGACTCAGCCTCTTGTTGAACCCCTTCTTCGTTATGGTGACTGGTGGCGAGTTAACTGGTGCACCTGCAATTGGACCGTACACAATTGTATTTGCTTTGATTTTCAGCGTTGGCGTAACGTTTCTTTCTGTGTTTCAGCCTGCAAAAAGAGCCTCAAAACTTGCTGCAGTAGACGCGCTAAGGGAATACAGATATGTGGAGGAGGTTAAACCGCACAAGAAGAGGGAGCCTTGGGTCGCCTTCATCCTTGGTGCCTACAAATTAGTCGTGCTCTTTCTGGGAATAAACCCGCTGGCGCTAACGATGGTGCGCCCTCCATCAAACGTCTTACTCATGATCTTGTTGGTAACATGGATAGCCACTGACTACGTCTTGAACTTCGTTGGACCGATACTTTTCTTCTGGGGTTTCACAAAAATCTTCATAGGTAGATCCTTAAAGTTTCAAGAGTTAGTCACCAAGGCAGCGAAGTTTCTGGGCGATTTAGGCTCGCTAGCCACTAGAAACGTTCAGAGAAACCCTGCCCGCGCCGCCTCAATCGCCTTCCTAATCGCTTTGATTATAGGCTACAGCTTTCAAGCAGTAGGGGCGTTTGCCAGCGCACAGGACCGCATGCCCCGTGAAATCTTTTTCAACGTGGGTGCTGACATAAGTGTTTCATTGGCCCCTACAGCGAACGTTTCAAAGACCATGAGCGAAATAGGTGGGATATCCGATGTTCTGTCTACAACGGTGGAATACTCGTTTTTCGGAGGATCGAGCTGGGGAGGCACGGAAATAAAGGCGGTAAATCCCGAAACTTGGCTTAACACAGCCTACTATGAAGATGAATGGTTTATTGGAAACACAGTTAGAGACGCTTTCCAATCGATGTCCCTTGATAACGATACGATTGTCTTGGATCGCGGTTTAACTCCGGATCTAAATGTGGGAGACAGCATTGTTGTACACCTGTTTCAAAATGGATTCGCTGAACCTTGCACTCTTAGGATAGTGGGCTTCTTTGGAACTGAGCAGCCTCAAGGGCTGTTGCCAACTGGAGAGAGGCGTTCTGTGAGGTACTGGTCCTATGTCTCCGAGGGGCTTTACAATCAAGTGAGCAACAACGTCAGCGCTTATCCTAAAATATTGGTGAAGCTAAAGGCTGGAACCAACGGCGAAGTTGTGGCTGATCAAATTCGGCAGCTGGACTCTGATATTTACTCGGTTTCTTCAGTTGCAGAACGACTTGAAGAACAACAAGCCGATGTTACATTGAGTGTTCAACGCCTCGGTGTCGCTTTTGCCATCATAGTGGCGTCCGTGGGAACCGCCCTGGTGACGCTGGTGAGCCTGACAGAGCGGAGTAAGGAAGTGTCACTCATGAGCGTGCGAGGTCTATCGTTTAAACAGTTAGCCACGGTGCTACTAACAGACAATTTAGCCGTGGTTTTGTTCGCCATGTTGCTCGGAGCGGTTGGAGGTCTAATAATTGTGCGTGGAACCGTGGCCACTAACAACTCCATGGCCATGGCCGGCTCTGTGCCCACTTCCATTGTAGCCTATCGTGTGGTATTTCCGATAGATTCACTTTTAATTCTTTTAGCCTGTTTGGTTCTGGTGTTTGCCTCAACTATAATCCCGGTTATTGTAATGGCGAAAAGATACGTTTCAAGACTTGAGAGAATGGTGAGAGAAGCATGAAAGGCATGGAAATAGTTGCCAAAGACGTGATCAGAGTCTATCGCATCGGAAAGGTTGAGATTCAGGCCCTCAGAGGACTAACGATGTCCGTTAAGGAAGGCGAAATGGTTTCCATCATCGGTCCTAGTGGAAGCGGAAAAACCACCCTGCTCAACATCGTGGGCGGACTGGACAAAGCAACTGCGGGCTCTGTTCTGGTTGGCGAGAACGAGGTCACCGCCCTATCCACTTCACAACTCATTGAGTTCCGAAGAAAAACCGTTGGCCACATCTTCCAAAATTTAAACCTGATTCCAACCTTAACCGCAGCCGAAAACGTGGAGTTGCCCATGATCGCCATGGGAGTTTCCCGTGGCAAGAGAGGAGAACGAGTTAAGACGTTACTCGCAGTGATAGGCTTAACAGACAGGGCCAAACACAAGCCCGACGAACTG